>JAYTMI010000984.1:0-4387 GCA_043728625.1 Saprospiraceae bacterium
AACTTCAGAAAAAGATATTTCGGTGCCGTTCCAATCTACTTTGAAATGAAACTTCGGCAATGGATAATCTGCCATGTGGTTTTATGGATTGAATGATGAATGATGAATTTTCAATTCTCAATTTTTAATTCTCAATTAATAACACCCCCTCAGTATTTTAACCTTTTCGGGCTGCTTCAGCGGCTTCATAAGCCGCTTTACAGGCATTATATCGCGCTTCAGTCAGATTCCGCCTTTCAGTTGCGCCATTCAAAGTTGAATAAGCGGCTTGTCGGTCGGTTTGTACATTAGTATATTCTGTTATTAATTGAGAATCGTAAAGGCAAACGTCGGCATCGAACGGGCAGCTTTTTTCGGATGAAGATTGAGTCTGAGGTGGTGGTGTACCTGATTTTTTCGGCGGTTTTTTTATCAAAAAAGGTAAATCCGACTCACTAATTTCTTCTTTTACTGATTTCAAAGCCTCATGAAAACCTTGCTCGCCGCCTAAATTGCCACTCAATGTTTCCATGCCTTGATAAGCGGAAAGCGTTGTGCGTAAGGCTTCAAGTGTCATGTCTAACACGCCTTTTGGAGATAATGTGGCGATGGCTGTATCTATCACTTTAGCCACATTCCCAGTAGAACCTGCTTTGATTTCAGCTACTTTTATTTTATAATCTTTGAGTTTTTGAAGCAATAACTCTGTCTTTTTAGCAACATCGCTTAGCTCTATGGTCAAAGAGCGAACACCATCGCGGGCAAGCCCAGTATTGGTTTTTACTTTGTCGCTTAATTCTATCGCGCGGGATAGGGAGTCATCGGTTTTTTGCCCCAACATATTGGTCGAATCGTGAAAATTTTCTTTATATCCTTTTAATAAAGACTCTTTGAGGCTTTGCTGTTCGTAGTTTTTTTGGGCTTTAGTTTGCTCTTCTTTAGCGGCTTTCCACGCCCGTTCAGCTTGATTTTTATCATCTTTGAGTCTTTCGATATAATCATTAACTGCAAGTGAGTAATCCATTTTTATTTTATTTTTGAAGTGAACCAATTTAAAATGTTTTATCAGGGCATTGAAATAGTCTAAGAACTTGCCCCCTCAGTAACAGCCTTTTTAGCCACGTCTTTAAAGCTGTCTTTAGCTTCATTATACTTGTCCTGTACAGTTTTATTTTCATCAAATGTTTCACCTTTTTCAATTTTTGCTAATAGATTGCAATTGAGAAAACCGAATGACTCAAGACCGCCATCTACATCAGAAGCCGCTTCATTTGCCGTGACTATCGAGGAAGCATGAGCCGTTACGATGGTAGCATATTCTTTTATCAAAGCCACCATTTTCTTACTGGCATTCTCACTATTTTCTTCAACATTTTTTTTCAAACTCTCAGATGCTTGCTTCACTTCTATGACCAACGTTTCGAGCATAGTGAGGTCATTGAGCCTATTGAGTGCTGCCACTTTTACCGAGTTGAGGTAGGCTTGATTGGCTTGTTCTAATAGTTCTGATGCCAATTTGACTATTTCTGTCAAATTGGGGTCTTGTATGGTATTAAGATCTTTTTTGACCGTCGAACTGCCAAATCCATCTACTTCTGTTTTGATAGAATCAATGGCTTTTTTAGCTTCTTCTACCTGCAGTTGCATTTTTTTGATTTGTGCTGCAGCTGTTTGAAGCTGTTTGTCGATGACTTCATCTGATTTTTTATATTCCCCAATCAGTTTGACCAAATCGGCACTCATTTGAGCGGCATCCCAGGCAGAGCTATCGGCGATAGTTTGGTAGGTTTCATAAGTCTTTTTTGTCCAACACATTTGAAACCGTTGTTCGATTCGAGTAGCTTCCAAATTATCTTGTTGAGTTTTCCTGACGTTGCCTTCTGATTTCAGATTCATCACTATGCCATTGCATTTTTGAGAATCCTTAGGATCGTCCAGCTTCTTTTTGAAGCTGTCTGACAAACCATCGTTGATGCAAACAACGGGTTTATCATCAAAATGACATTCAAGTAAGTCTTTGAGTACTTTTTCAATTGCATCAATGGTTTCTTTTGGCTTAAAGGGTGTAGAAGTAGCCTGTTCACCATTCTTTGGATTTGGCATGATATTATTTTTTGAAATGAACAAATTAAATTTTAAAACAGACCCCTCAGTATCTCAATATAGCTTTCACTGAAATTATGCTTCAGCCATTTTATGAGAGAACCGAAGAATAATAAACTCAGCAGGACGGACAACTGCCATACCGATTTCAACTATCATCCGACCTTCCAATATATCAAGCGCAGTCATTGTTTCGCCCAAACCGACTCTGACATAATAAGCTTTCTCTGGAGTAGCGCCTTGCAACGCGCCTGCTCGCCATTGAAGAACAAGGAAATTTTCAATCATTCCACGCACTTTTACCCAAGTATTGGCATCATTGGGTTCAAAAACAAACTGAAAAGTGGCTTTTTTAACGGATTCTTCTACCATATTGAAAAAGCGACGAACAGGCACATAACGCCATTCATTATCGTTGCCAGCTAAAGTGCGAGAACCCCAAATTTTGATGCCTCTCCCTTCAAACCGCCGAATAGCGTTTATAGATAACCCACTCGTGTCATCTACATTCAGATTCCGTTGTTGATCATCATCTATCCTGACAGCCAAATCTTCAACAGAAATCAAGCCCTCATTAGCGGGAGCTTTCCAGACCCCACGCGTGCTATCTACCCGAGCATATACACCCGCAACGGCACCGCACGGCGGCAAATAAATGCTCAACCGCAGCACAGCAGAACGCACTTTAGCCCGCCAACGATTGTCGAGGTCAGCAAATAACTTACCGTTTTCAGAACCCGTGCCTACTTGACCATTGACGTTGTGAACCACTCGAATAACATTGGCGTTTGCGGTGTTAGCCGTATAGCCTACAAATTCTGTCCTGTAATCAAACGTAGAACGGACATTTGGGAAATACGCAGCACCGTATTTCAATTGGTCGAGCGATAAGCCAGATACACTGCCATTACCACTTCTGAAATTGGCAACAGCCGCCGTGATACGGAGCGATTGAAGAGGTCCTTGAAAACCCCGTCCCGTATCATGCAAATCCATAATAACAAAGCGGTCGCCCAGATGCTCACATTGCAACAAAGCTGCCTGCAAAAGTGTATGATATTCGCCTATATCCATATTTTGCCCTTCGGGAAAAACGATGAGTGTAGGCTCGTCAACACGCCCAGCCATTTCTAAACCTTGCGTGAGTTCAGGAGCAGGAATTGGAGAACGATAAGCCAAATAAGCACCGACTGATACAATCCAACAAGGTCCTCCGCCATTGGCAAAATAGACTTGAAGCGAGTAAAACATCGTGTGATTAGAAGGAGTCAGCCCATTTATAAAGTCGAAATCAGCGGTCATAACTTCTCTTATGACCCTGCCCGTTGCCACATCCTGCTGCTCGTCAATGGTCACGAGGATGTCTTGTTCTTCTTGAGCAAAGCCAAATATTTCAGAATATTCAAGCAAAGATGTGATGCGTTGAGGTTCGAAAAAAACATTCCGACCGTCTAAACGGGCGCGCTCGGTATAGCCTATAAATACGGGAATTGCCGTTTCAACCTGTGCTACGGAAGGAGGGAATTTACGTACTTCGTCAATGTAAACGCCGGGCGTTCTGAGCGTTGCCAAATTAATTGCCATGTTAAATGCGGTTTAATGTGGTTGATTAATTATTTTTATTGAATACTAATTGTAAAAATGGGTGATTTCGAATCCACAGTTGGAACAGGTAAAAACATTTTTTCTAAATTACCACTGCCCCATTTGAGTTTCACTTGGAGATTATTCTCTCCCACGGTTATTGGATTTTGGCTTTGGAATAACAGCACTTTGCCAGCATGTCGTTTCTCCCATTTTTCAAGCCAAGCCACTTGGATGTTATTCTTTTTATCAAAACCCACAGAAGGGCTTGTCAATTCAATATTTGCCTCTGAATACTGAGGGGGTAAAAAAATCAAATATTGCAAAGTCTGTTGCCGTTTGATTTCAAGTATATATTGACTTGTTTGGTTGGTGTTGACGTCTTTGTTTTCAAAAATTTCAATAATTCCCAGAATAGACTCGCTGAACAACTTATCGTTTTTAACGATGCCTACTTTTTCAGCACTGCTATTACCCCAACTGCCCCTATAAAAACCATTGGTTATAATCCGTTTATCACTGTTTTTCCATTCTATTCGCCGATTTGTTCCTGCCAGTCCTTGAATATCCAAAACTTGAATCGGTAAATCTGCTTCAATAGCTCTTGTACTGACAGTCAATTGGGCATTTGCCTTAAACTCAAGACTCATATTCTGAGCCACCAAAACAGCCCTATCCATTTCAGAAATAGAGCCATTGTTATCATAAAGCGACAATGGGC
>JAYTMI010000985.1:0-1567 GCA_043728625.1 Saprospiraceae bacterium
GACCATTGTCCTAAAAAATATCGGCGCACAGCTCAAGACATATTACGGCGAAGACCGTCAAAACTTGCCTTTTGATTTGCAAATAGGTGTGTCTAAAAAACTCGCTCGCGCACCTTTTCGATTTTCAGTCGTTGCCCACGACTTGTTGTGGCGGTTGCGGTACGACAATCCGTTAGAAAATGAAGTATCTTTGTTGGGTGAGGCAACGTCAACCAAAAGTGCATTTAGTTTGGCGGCAGATGAGGTATTTCGTCATCTCAATTTTGGTGGCGAAATTATGTTTGGAAAAAGCGAAAATTTCCGCCTCCGATTTGGCTACAGCCATCAAACAAGGCGTGAGATGTCAATCCAAAATATCCGTTCCTTAGCAGGTTTTTCGTTTGGCGCAGGCTTCAAAGTCAATCGTTTTCGTATAGATTATGGTCTCGGGCGGCAACATATTGCTGGAGGTATGAATCATTTAAGCATTTCTACTAACTTTGGAACTTTCAAACGTGGTTAATAGAATAAATAGACAGAATATAGAAAAACTTGAAGATTCTATTGGTTTTCTTTGGAAAAATTAAGATAGAGACTTAATTTTGAAAAATTTAAAATTTAAATAATGACAAAAAGTATCATAATTTCCTATAATGAGGCTGAAGAAAGTTTTTTAATGACTTTATTTAACCGTCTAAAAATTAAGACATATAATGCGCCATCTTCATTTGTTCCTAATGATGAACACCCGCCAACAAAAGAAGAATTTTTGAATAGCTTAAAGGAATCTGTTGCTGAAATGAAAGCTCATCAACGGGGAGAAATTGAATTACAATCCATTGACGATTTGTTAGCAGAGCTTGCGGAGGACTCGGTAAATTTATGAAAATAGAACCAACTCGAAAATTTGCAATCGAAGCAAAACGGCTTAACAAAAAATTTCCTTCATTTAGAGATGATTTAACTAAAAAATTGGTGGAACTGCTCCAAAATCCTCACGAGGGCGAAAGTTTAGGGCGAAACTGTTATAAAGTTAGAATGGCGATTTCATCAAAAGGCAAAGGGAAAAGTGGCGGCTCTCGATTAATAACTTGTGTCAAAATTGAAAATGAAATCATCTATTTGCTTACCATATACGACAAATCAGAACGAGAAGATTTGGAAGATGGAGAATTGAAATTGCTTTTGAAGCAATTAGAAGCCTAAAAAATCGGGATAATCATCATCATCCTTTTCCAAAAATGACGAAAAAACAACTTTTACTCCGTTATATCCTACCTTTTAGCTTCGGAATTGGGCTATTTATCTTCATTATTGTCAAAGCGGCAGTCGTGCAAATTTCTGTTGATGAAGCCTATACTTTGACGATGTTAACTAAAGAATCTGTTTGGAATCTGGTCTCTTATGCGAGTTCTTACACCAATAATCACATACTCAATTCCTTGCTGTGCAAATTGAGTTTCAGTATTTTTGGTATGCACCAAATGGCAGGACGTTTGCCCAATATCCTCAGTTTTCTCTTATATTTTTGGTTTGTTTGGCAGTTCAGCCGCCGTTTTTTCAAAGACGAATATGTGGGTTTGATGTT
>JAYTMI010000986.1:0-1858 GCA_043728625.1 Saprospiraceae bacterium
TGCAATATCCACCAATACTTCGTCTTTACTGACTTTTTGAAATTTCTGCTTAGCCATTTATCGCTTAATTTTTATTGAAAATTATTAATTCTGAATGTTTTTAAAAAAATGCGTGCAAAAATACTATTTTTTTAGATTTTTTCGCTTTTAGGTTCTATCATTTACGATCTAAAACAAAAAATGTTTCATTTTGAGTGGTTGAATGGTTATTAGGGGTTGGTTATTGGTACATTGGTTTAACCAATCCCCAATAACTAATCTCCACTCAAAACAAGCCATGTAGTTCTGCTTGTACTTTACTGATAACCTCACCTAAATCCTCTGGACGATTGATAAAATCAATTTCATCGGCATTGATAACCAATAATTTCCCCTCCGTATAAGTTGATGCCCATGAATCATAACGCTCGTTGAGTTTTTTCAGATAATCAAGCGAAATAGAGCCTTCGTAGTCGCGTCCACGTTGCTGAATGTGCCCAACAAGGGTCGGAATACTTGCTTTCAAATAGATAAGTAAATCAGGAGGAGAGACTTGTTCCAGCATGAGTTCGAAAAGGGTAAAATAATTTTCGAAATCACGTTTCGACATCAAACCCATTTCGTGGAGGTTGGGGGCAAAGATATGGGCATCTTCATAAATTGTTCTATCTTGAATGATGGTTTTATCGCCATTTTGGATACCCAAAATTTGACGATAACGGCTATTCAAAAAGAAGACTTGTAAATTGAAAGACCACCTGTGCATATCGTGGTAGAAATCGGCAAGGTAGGGATTGTCCTCAACATCTTCAAAGTGAGGCTCCCAGCTAAAATGTTTAGCGAGTTGTGTGGTCAGCGTTGTTTTTCCCGCGCCGATATTTCCTGCAATGGCGATGTGTTTCGCAAAGGATTGTGGTTCTTTCATTGGATAGTCAAGTTAAGATATTCAGATTTAAGACGTTAAGATATTCAGATTTTGACATTTTTACTTATAAATCTAAATATCTTAACGTCTTTTCATCCTTATATCTTAATTAGCCATTGCTTTTGCCTTTTCATGGTCAGCAAGGAATTGGCTTAAACCAATGTCCGTCAAAGGATGTTTCAACAAACCTAAAATAGCTGATAGTGGGCAAGTTACAACATCTGCACCCGATTGAGCTGCTTGAACAATATGTAATGGAGAACGGATGCTCGCCGCTAAGATTTGCGTTTCATAACCTTGGATGCCATAGATTTCAGCAACTTGCTTAATCAATTCCATACCGTCCCAACTTGTGTCGTCAATACGACCAATAAATGGCGAAAGGTAAGTTGCACCTGCTTTTGCAGCCAAAATCGCTTGACCTGCGCTGAAAATTAAGGTACAGTTGGTCGAAATGTCATGCTCTGTAAACCAAGCAATTGCTTTTACACCATCTTTAATCATCGGCACTTTAACAACAATATTTGGCGCAAGGTCAACCAAACGTTGTCCTTCTTCAATCATGCCTTTAAAATCAGTTGAAATAACTTCTGCACTGACATCACCTTCGACAATGTCGCAAATGGCTTTGTAGTGTTTAAGAACGTTATTTGTTCCCGTAATGCCTTCTTTTGCCATTAATGAAGGATTGGTCGTTACGCCGTCGAGGATGCCGAGGTCTTTGGCTTCGCGTATTTGGTCAAGGTTGGCGGTGTCAATAAAAAATTTCATTTGTCGAGACAATTTATTGGTCAGTAATTGCGTCGGTTGTTTCTGTTCTGTTTTTAGACAATTCAGCTAACCGACAAGCTGACTAAAAAACAAAAAAAAATGCGCCAAGCACACCGCTCAACCACCTTATCCTTGCTGTGTTTCCACCCTGGGGAGGTTCGGCAGGAGCTGGTCGCCTGGCGC
>JAYTMI010000987.1:0-2201 GCA_043728625.1 Saprospiraceae bacterium
AGCCTATTGCGCACAGGCGAAAACTCTTTAACAGATAGCTCACTCATCTCAAAATCCAATTCGCCCATTTCACCTTTGATATAGTCCTCACCAACATAATCGGGCGCAGCAGAATTGAACAAACGACTGGCTTGAAAAACGGCTGGAGCAATCGAAGCCTTTTCCATATATTTCAAAGGTACATTATACGTCACGTCATTGTCAATGAAATCGAGCAATAAGGTCACTACTTTTGGTTTAAATGTCGCACGAAAATTCTCCCACTCATTGAACATATAAGTAATGTAAAGCACAAGCGGGACGACCAAAACGAGGGTCAAAACAAGGATGTTGAGATAAAATTGAAGGAAAATAATGCCTAAAATCGTTAAAAAAGCCATACCCATGACGGTCAACAAATAGTGTCGCTGCCGTTCCATACGCATGAGTTCGGGATGGATTGTGTGATTGTAAAAATGCCGTAAGTCATTCAAATTTTGCATAGCGGCTGTTTTCTCGTTGAGTCTGTAAAATAATTTGGTCAATTTTGTAAGCAAATACTGAGGGGGGCGTTAACTCATTTAGTTTGTCAATGTTTATGCAAAGCAAACGAATTTATTCGATATGGCGAAGAAAACAATTGGATTTTAAGATTTTAAGTACAAAGACGATAGGACACAACATCCTACCGTCTTTGTACTTAAAATCTTAAAATCTTATTGTGCATCCTGTTTCGCAAACACCTTTTTCAATAAATCGGTCACACGTTCCTCTTTGTCCGTACGAATCGCTAATTCTTTTTGTTCGACCATCGAAAACAAACCTGAGAGGGCTTGAGTCGTCACATAGTTATCAAGGTTTGGGTTCACTTTTGTGATAAAAGGAATTTTGTTATAGCTGTTCACCGCATCGCCCCAATACTTACGTGCCTCAAATTTGTCGAGCGACTGCACGATGATCGGGCTAAACGCCTGATACAATTGGTCATAAGTCGCCTTTTTTAAGTACGATGTCGCCGCATTTTTGTCGCCCATCAAGATATTCAAGGCATCTGTAAACGTCATTTGCTTGATAGCACTGACGAAAATTGGCTTGGCTTTGGCAGATGCATCTTCTGCACCGGCATTGATTTTTTCTAAAACAATGTCCTCAACCTTATTGAATCCAGGAATCACTTTCAATCTATCCGTAATCTGACGCGCTTCAGGCGGCAAAAGGATTTTGTAAGATGAGTTAAAAAAGCCGCCTTTTTGGGATAACACATCAGACCCTTTGCCAATGCCAATTTCAAGGGCAGATTTCAACCCGTTGCCAATGTCTTCATTTGAAAGGATTTGTTGGGTCAAAATCGTCGTTGCGGCTTTTTGCAATTCGTCGCAAGCTGTTAGTGTTAATGTTGTTGTGACCAGTAAGATACCTAATTTTTTAAACATCACTTTTTTGTTTTTAAATGTTTTAATGTGAATAATCCTAAATTTTAACCTTCAAATTCCTTCAAACATTTTGGGCAAATGCAATTGTCTTTATATCGTTGAGCGATGATTTCCGCTGTGCGTGGGTGAATTTTCTCCTTTGCACTCTCCTGTTCGCACCAACACGTTTTATCATTAAATTTACCTTCTTTGTAGCAAATCATCGGGTCTTGGCATTTGGCACAGAGTTTTTCAAAGCGTTTAATTTCTGTAATAGCCGCATATTCGATTTGTCCACCCAGTGGTGGATTTGCTTTCCGTAATTTTATATGAAGCATAAGCATATTCGGAAAGTGGCGTTTCAAATTATAAATTATCTCTTGAACAACCGTTTCCAATAATTTCTGTGGTTTACCCATTTGGAAGCGACAGATATCGTAAACGATTTCATAATTGATCGTTTTCGTCACTTTTTCGATGTTATGTTCCACCATAGTTTCCGCATGAAATATATCAGTATCAATCCAGACATCAAGGACAAAATCATTGCCTATCAGCCTTTCTTCTTCATATAAACCATGATTCGCTCGAAAGCGCATATTTTCTAAAGAAATAAGTGCCATATATGAATCGTCTTATTTTATTGTTGATCAATTGCAATGAAGCATTTTTACAGCGTAAAAGTAGTTTTTTTCTGAAAGATAAGAGAATGGCTTTTGTCATTACGAGAAACAATGCAACAGAGTGGGCGAATGGGGTATCAGAAATTTTAGGTTCATTTGATTTGACATTAACACAAACTACCCCTCA
>JAYTMI010000988.1:0-1816 GCA_043728625.1 Saprospiraceae bacterium
GTTCGTGCCATGTATCCAACTTCCTCCAACAGAGATATGAGGAAAAAAAGAATGGCTATTTGCGGAATAAACACCAAAACACCGCTTAAACCTGCCAAAATACCGTCGGTCAATAAATCAGTCAACAAACTTTGTGGCAAAACAGCTTTCAAAAAGTTATTTGTTTCCAAAAACAGCTTCTCTATACCATCCATCGGTAGGCTGGCTAAGGCAAATATGGATTGGAAAATAAGGAATAAAACGGCAAAAAAGATGATAGGACCTGCAACAGCATGAGTGAGAACACGGTCAATACGGTCTGTTAAGCTGACTTTATCACTCGTCGGTTTCAGAAAAACATGTCGTAAAATAGGCTGAAGGCGGTCAAAACGTTGCAAGGTTTCGATGATTTGTAGGCGTAAATCTTCAAATTTATGCGTTTCAACGACTTGCTGAACTGTTACTTTTTCAAACGTAGATAAAAAAGGTAAACGCTCGTAGTGGTGCGCCCAGAGGATGGCTTGATAGGTATTTTCGACCTTTGGCAAGTACAACCGTATCTGTTCAGCCGCTTTTAATTCTATTTGATTGGGCTGAAAAAACATTTTATACTGAGGGGGGGGTGGTTTGGTTTTGAGCCGCATCACTTCCTCTTTCAACGCTTTTATACCTTCGCCCGTGCGTCCGTTGACGCTGATAACAGCCACATTGAGCGATTCCGCTAAGGTTTCGCGGTCAATAAAGACGTTTTGCTCGGCAGCAATATCAATCATGCCAATGCACAAAATGAGGGGAATATTTAGGTCTTTAAGCTGCGTAAAAAGGAGCAGATGTCGCTCCAGATTGGTTAAATCTGCTATATAAATAATAGCATCAGGATAGTTTTTATCCGAGGGATTTGATAAAATATTGAGAACAATACGCTCGTCTTGCGAATTTGGATATAGGCTATATGTACCTGGCAGGTCAACAATGGTTATTTCTGAGCCATCTGGCAGAGTTGTAATACCTATCTTTTTGTCAACCGTAACGCCTGGGAAGTTGCCTACTTTTTGCCTTAAACCTGTCAACTGATTGAAAACAGAGGATTTGCCTGCATTAGGGTTGCCGACAAGGGCTAACGTAAAGGTTTTTGTGCGATTCATAGAATTTCAATCAAAATATTCTGTGCTTCAATATCGCGTACAGCAATATTATTGTCTCCAACTTTAATATATAAACCACCGCCAAAGGGTGCGCGGCGGACAAGTTTCAGAATTTTTCCGGGCAAAATACCCATTGAAAGCATTTTACTTGCCATCTGGTCGTTGGTGAATTGGCGAATTGTACCACAAGCTCCAACTTTTAATTCCGACAGTGTTTCGAGGTGACTCATTGTTTGCCATTCCATATTATATAGCTGTTTAATTGAACACGAGAGAAAATCTGTTATTTAGATTTAGTCGTCATAAGCAAAGGTAAAAGCTAAACCTGAAATTAAGTACATTTGTTCAAAAAGATTTTTAATACCATCAAGTTTAAAATTTACAACAGAATACTGAGGGGGTATTTTTAGAAATAAATACCTTTGCGAAAATATTAAAAATATGCAAGCAGACGCTCAAAAATACGCGCTCCGGGGTGTTTCAGCCAATAAAACGGACGTTCACAACGCCATTCAGAATCTTGATAAAGGGTTGTATCCAACAGCTTTTTGTAAAATTCTGCCCGATTTTGCGGCGGGAGACCCTGATTATTGTAATATCATGCACGCTGACACGGCGGGCACTAAAACAAGCCTTGCCTATATGTACTGGCGCGAAACAGGCGACTTATCGGTCTGGAAAGGTATTGTTCA
>JAYTMI010000989.1:0-7774 GCA_043728625.1 Saprospiraceae bacterium
CGGCGTTGCAAATTTGGTATCTAAACACATCATTACGGCCGCAATAGCCTGCAAAAGGTTTGTATGAAACCGTACCATCGCCATTAACTGTCACCGTTCCGAAGGTCGGTTGCGTGATTATACTGAGGGGTCCTATTAAAGCGCCGTGTAAGGTGTCATTTGCCAAAACATTGATGATTTTGGTTTTATTGACCAAGGTTGAATCTAAATCATTGACCGCTATTGGGAACAATCTCGGCAAACTGTCGCAAGACACATTGATGAAAACGAAGGCGTTGTCACACATAAATGAGGTATCACAAATGCGGTACTGAAAAGTGTCTTTGCCACAATAATCCAGATTCGGTTTGTAAACTAATGTATCCAAACCATTGAAACTGATGGTACCATGTCGTGGCAACGTTACAATGGAAAGTGCCATAAGCCGTGTCCGAATCGTATCATTTACTGTTGGGCGGAAAGTAAGCGATGTGTTTCTAACCAACGTAATATTGTCGTTCACTGCAACAATGGGGCGGAGGTCTGGAAGGTTGTCGCAGTTTATCGTCACAATAACTTTTGCTGTATCACAACCTATATTATTACAAATTTCATAACTCAATGTGTCATTTACACCACAAGCATTGAGGTTAGGGGTGTAAATAATTTGGTTATTTGTTATCGTTGCCCTGCCACGTTTTGGCGTGCCGATAATCCGTATGGGTCTCGTTAAAGTGCCATTCAAAACATCGTTGGTCAAAACACTGATTGTAACCGCTTGATTCTTCTTTGTTGTTGCCACATCGTCAATCGCATCAGGTTTTAAAGCTGGTATCGCATCACAAGTAACTGTAATGAATATCGTTGCTGTATCACATACGAAATCCGTATTACAAATACGATATTCCATAGTATCCAGGCCACAATAGTTAGCATTTGGGGCATAAAGTAAGGAGTCTGTACCCGAAAACCCTACGACACCATGACGTGGTGATTTCACCACGCCAACAGCTAAAAGTGTTCCAATTAGGGTGTCATTGTTGATTGGTCTAAATCGAATTGTTGTATTTTTGGGGGTTGTAATGCGGTCATCTACGGCAACAAGGCGTGTATCACCTGTTGTAGTGCAAGTAACCGTCACGCTCACCCTTGCTGTATCACATCCAAAGGCATTACAAATTTCATAATCAAAGAAATCGCTGCCGCAATAATTAGGATCGGGCGTATATATGACTTGGTTGTTTTGAGAAATTGTAGAACCATGCGTTGGGAAGACAATAACAAGTAACGGTCTTGTTAAAGCACCATTTGGCTGGTCATTTGCCATGACATTGATTGTAATTGTCGTGTTTTTTTGAGTCGTCACAACATTATCAACAGCAATCGGTTTAAGGTTGCCACCTGTTGTATCGCACGAAACGGTTATAAAAATCGTCGCTGTATCACAGACAAATGAATTGTTGCAAATCCGATATTCCATCGTATCTAGACCACAATAACCGATATTGGGTGTATAAATCAAGGAATCCGTGCCACTAAAACCGATGCTGCCATGTCGTGGTGCACTAACAACACCCAAAGCCAATAAACCGCCAACAATCGTATCATTATTAAGAGGTCTGAAACGGATCGTTATATTTTTAGCGGTTGTAATTCTATCATCAACGGCAACAAGACGTGTACCGCTTGTTGTAGTACAATTAACGATTATGAAAACATCCGCCGTATCGCAGCCATTGGCATTGCAAATCTCATAGCGCAATGTGTCTTTTCCACCACAAAAATCTAAGGATGGCGTGTAAACAATTTGATTACTTGACAAAGAAGCCGTTCCATGTCTCGGAACACCAATTATACTGAGGGGTCTCGACAAACTACCAAACAAGGTATCATTTGCCAAAACATTGATTGTAATGGGTGTATTTTTAGTCGTTGTCGCTACATCATCAACCGCATGAGGCTTAAAACCCGCCGTTGAATCGGGGCAAGCCACTCGAACCGTAATCGTATCAGAACAGCCAGAATTATTGTTTTTAAACATGATGCTATGAAAACCCGATGACACACACATTTGGATACCATTGGAAACGATGCCCAAATTGAGTTCCAAAAAGCCATAAGCCCTATTCGCAAGGCGGGTAATTTTCATTTGACCATACGTATTGCGAGTCGAACCACCTGAAATCGCGAACACAACAGGGTCAATGCGCCAATTACCAATAGGATCCCAAACATTCATAGAATCCACAAGTTGCTGCATTGTGTTGAAGGACGCAATTGAACGGTTTGTACCATTTATTTGCCAATAATCAAGGCGATAAGGTCCACGCGTACCCATATCAGGCACAGTAAAATATGTATAAGAATAAATCGTATCAAAATTGCAACCAGTATATCCACCCGAATAGGCAACATTGTTATCCGTGATTGTATAATTGTTTCTCAAAACATTGATATCAACACTATCTGCCAAGCAAAAACAACCCAAATCACCACAATTTGCTGTATTAATGGTCGCTAAGTCACGTGAACTGATAACGTTACATGGCGGGAAACGTGCAACACTATTGAAAATCAATATCATATTGCGGCAGTCACCACTATTTGTACAATTTAGAGCGCAAAATGTATCCGTTGAAACTTGCGATAAAGGTGTTGTAACCGTCACATCAATACACGTTCCGTTGACAGGTGAAACGGACAGAAGCTGCGCCCCTGTACCGCAATGTTGAACATTTGAAATCGAACGACCCGTACCGCCCAAATCAAGGCAAGTCTGAAGACTGCTACCACCAGGCAAACCAATGTAAAAAGTATCAGAAGGAGGGTTGCCACCATTCAAACATGCTGGAACTGAAATGACCGTAATCTTCTGAACTCTAGAAACTTGATTTCCGCAATCATCGGCTGATACCCATGTGCGGTTTATTATTTTACCACAAGCGTTATTGGTTTCTGTTTCGTTAAATGTTACCGTCAAGCTTGAATTTTTACAATTATCTGTAGCTGTTACTGTTGGTGGGGTTGGAATAACTTCGCCCGATGCCGTTTTTACGGTAATATCTACAGGCACATTGGCAAGTGTTGGTGCTTTGTTGTCAATTATTTTAACATACAACTCAACATTACGGCTATTGCCACAAACATCACTCGCAGACCAAACACACCTCAATATTTTGAGATAACCATCACGACTACAAACGCCTGTTATCGAATCCAAATCGGCAAACGTAGCGGCAAAAAACCGACCTGAATTGTCCGTCACAGTCACCCACGAAGCATCCATGATCGGCAAATTATCGCACTCGGCGATAACGGTATCACCACTCGCATAAGCGGCAATAAGCGGGTTTGTAAACTGTATTTGGGGGGCTGTTTGGTCAATCACACCCGCATTAACCCCATTTATGTCGTCAGTGCCGTTGATACTGAGGGGGGCTATCCGTCCCGAAGCATTCACTTGACTGCCCGTATTTTGGGGTGAATAACTGAGTGCAGAGGTACCTGATGGGAAGCCAAACTGAACGGTATATGTCCCAGCAACCAAACCCACGAAGTGGTAAAGCCCAGAAGCATCCGTCGTAGTTGTCATCGTCACCGAATCACCAACACCTGAACGTCCTGCGAGTGTGACGGTCATATTGGCAAAACCAATTTCAGTATTGTCTTTAATCCCATCGCGGTTGCAATCGAGGTAAGCCGTACCATTCACTGAGCTCGTGACCCATGAATGCATAAATGTGAAATCCGTTGCTCTACATAAGCACACGAATCCAATGCTCGCTACCAAAAGTAGCATCCGAAGAGCGGTAAAGGTTTTTCTCATAGCGAAAAAGTGATGTTGCTCAAAAAAAAATCGGTTTTAAAACACGATATAACTTATTGATAAACAATTATTTATGCTCTTCCATATATTGTTAAAACCAAGGAAAAAGCAAAAATATCGTATTACTATATTCGATATCGCAAAAAGTAAAAGTGGCATTATCTATAACATAGATATCAAAAAGGGGGATATTTTATATATTAAAAACAAAAACACTGCCAAGATTCATTTTTTATAAACTTCTGGCTTTTTCATTCTTAAATTCCCTAAGAAAAGGGCGCATCAGGCGAGTGAATTTTGTTTTGTTTGGTTTTGTTATGCTTAAATCAATAATAATTTTCTGTTCAAGAGCACTGAACCGTTATACTCCAAGAAGCTCGCCTAAAACGAACAATGAAATTATTTCACATCATCGTCTCGATGCTTCGCATAAGCCTTCGTATAATCCTTTTTCTTAGGACAATTCGATGCCACAAACTCAATGCCTTGAAGGATATGACGCATATATATAGGCTCGCTGTAATCTTTTTTATCATGTCCCAAAGTCGTTATCCAAGCCAAACCACCGTCGTAAAAATTGTGCCAAGCGGCAGGATAATAATCCACAAAAGGTCCCATATTCGTCTTTACCAATGCCGCCGCTTTTTCATCAGTCTTCAAAGTTGCCACATCTTGCACCATAAAAGTATGAATACCGGGATACAATTCCTTTTCAAAATAACATTCATCTTCCCGCACCCAATCCACAGGCAGCCCTTTTACTGAGGGGTGTGTTTTGTCAATAATTTTCACATGATATTGTTGAAATTTAGCGTGCCAAGAAAACGTGCCGCCCAACATTTGTTTGAACCATTTCCAATTGCGTTCTGTGCCAACGACAGAATGAATGCCGACAAATCCGCCACCCGCTTCGATGTATTGTCGAAAAACCAAACGTTGTTCGTCGGTATCAAAGACATCGTTATTGGTGCTCGTAAAGACCAATAAATCGTATTTTTCCAAATTTTCTCTTGAAAAAACAGAGGGTGCATTCGAAGTATCTACTTTGAAGCCTTGCGTTTTGCCCAGATTTTGGATACACGCCACCGCCGAAGGTATGTTGTCATGCACATAACCTTTGCCGTTTTTGGAATACACTAATACGTGTAGTTTTTTCCAATTGACCTTTTGAGAAAAGGCGGTATTGCTACAAAAAGTGAGCAAAAAGGCAAGTAAAATTAGGTTTTTCATAAGTTGTGATTGATTTTTTGATTCAAATACTGAGGGGCTAAATTCTATTTTTCCAAAAATCAGGATGTCGAGATTGATGAACAACACCAATAACATGTATTTCCTGTTTTGATTCATCAATAAAGTAAAGGATTTTGTAAGGGAATTTTTTGAGTAACGCTTTACGTATCTGTAAATAATCAATGGGGAAAGTCTTTGGAAAGATTTCCATGCGTTTTAATATTTTAGACATTTCAGTAATAAAACGCTTTTCCAACCCATCACTTTGGTCTTTGTACCAACCCAAGGTCTCGGTTAAGTCATCAGATGCTAACTGCGAAAAAATAATAAGATACCTCATAGTGTTTGCTATAATTTTTTTAGCGAGCTATTACAGAGCTATTTTCTAATTGCTTTTTCAAGTCATCCCATCGAATAGCCTTATCTCGATTTGCTTCATGATGAGCAAGACGATATTCGATGAATTTTTTTTCTTCATCTGACATTTCATCGTCTTTTGTTTCGATAGTTACAAACGAAAGGCTTTTGAGTAACTCCATTAAAAAGTTAACTCTGTTGTCTTCAACACTAATAGTAAGTCTCATTTTAAATTATTTTTAGCAAAAATAAACCTTTTTTTTTCAAGAAAGAATCATTGTCCATAAAAATTGCTAAAACTATATTTGAAAAAAAAAAGACCGACCCATGACGGAATCGGTCTTTTTTATTGGTATAGTTTTCAAAAAAGTCATAATTTTACACAACAAAACGGAAACAAATGATTCAGAAAGGCTATATCAGAGAACCCGAAGGCATGAACTTCGTTGTAGAAAACAACGGACTAAGCGATGCTGAACGAGTCCTTATCAATCAAATAATTGAACAAAGCAAAGCTAAACGCAAAAGGAAAAAACTACCCAATGCTGTAACCATGCCTAAAAAGAAGAAGTTGGCAAAAATAAGCCTGTGAGAAGAGCCGCCGTTCAACTAAGACCGGCGGCTTTTCTATAACAATATTTTGAAAAATCAGCGCAAATCAGCCAAACCAGTGGTCAAAAAAAATCAAACAACCTGCTTACCCTTCATAGCCACCATAATATTCGCATCCAAAGCCCGATGTGCCAACGGTTCAGTATAAACATTCAAGTCCGCCATCGCGGTATTGATAACGTCTTTGTCGTCGCCAACAACTGTTTTTCGGAGTTGTTCTGTCAAGGATTTTGTTTCTTCAATTTCTGCATCAGACAAAATAGAAGCGTTTTGAATGATGAATTTTTCAGCCGCTAAAATGACATTATTCGCTTCATTTCGGGCTTCCAACAACGCCCGCGCCTTCATATCCGACTCTGCATTTTGGATGGAATCAATCAGCATCAAAGCCATTTCCTCCTCTGACAAGCCATAACTCGACTTCATGGTCACTTCTTGCTCCACATTTGAGCGCAATTCTTTTGCTTTTACCCTCAAAATACCGTCCGCATCGAGGTAAAACGCAATGTCTATTTTTGGCAAACCCGCAGGCATAGGTGGGATACCCCTCAGTACAAACTCGCCTAATTTGCGGTTGTGTTGTACCAAATCCCGTTCGCCTTGATACACAGCCACTTTTAAGTTTTTTTGACCGTCCACACTTGTTGTATATTGTCGCGCTGCCTTTGTTGGAATTTTAGAATTTCGAGCAATAATCACATCCATCAAACCGCCTACCGTTTCAATGCCCAACGACAAAGGCGTAATGTCAATCAACAAAACATCGCGTTGATTACCCGCCAAAACATCGGCTTGAATCGCTGCACCCAAAGCCACAACTTCATCTGGATTGATATTGTTATAAACAGGTTTTCCAAAAAACGCTGCCACTCGTTCCTTCACAAGCGGCACACGTGTCGAACCTCCTACCATTACAACTGCTTGAATATCAGACGTTTGTAGTTTAGCATCTGCCAAAGCTTTTTTGCAAGACTCAATCGTGCGTTCAACCAATAAGGTTATCAGCACTTCAAACTCCGTAAGTGTAATTCGTAATTGGTAATGCCTAATTTTCACTTCGAACACCCCCTCCGTAGAAAGTGCCTTTTTTGCCTGCTCCGCCGCTAAACGAATGGCTTGACCAAACTCTTTATCATTGAAAATCAAGTCATTAGGAATATTATTTTGTTTCAACCAAAAGTCAATCAGTACTCTATCAAAGTCGTCACCACCCAGAAACGTATCACCATGTGTTGCCAAAACTTCAAAAATACCGTCTTGAATTTGAAGAATTGAAATATCGAAAGTACCACCTCCGAGGTCAAAAACCGCTACCGTTTCGCTGCCTTCTTTGTTCAAGCCATAAGCCAAAGCTGCTGCCGTCGGTTCGTTGACAATACGCAACACGTCTAAACCTGCCAATTTACCCGCATCACGTGTTGCTTGACGTTGAGAATCATTGAAATACGCAGGAACGGTAATGACCGCCTTCGCAATCGGTTGACCCAAAGTCGTTTCAATACGTGTTTTGAGTTCTTTCAAAATAAAACTGGACAACTCAATAGGCGTATAAAAACGGTCACCTACACGGATTTTAACCAACGATTCGTCGTCAGGTGCATCAATAATGGTGTAACCAAAATAATTTTCAAAACCCGACACGTCTTTATAGGACTTACCCATCAAGCGTTTAACTGAATATATCGTGTTTTGTGGGTCTGTTATCAATTTGTCTTTTGCCAAATCGCCAACTAAGACACTGCCATCTGAATTAAAGTGTAAAACAGAAGG
>JAYTMI010000990.1:0-6983 GCA_043728625.1 Saprospiraceae bacterium
TACTTCAATCTGATTTTGTCTTTCCGAGCGAAGCGAAGGAACGACAAAAGCAGATTGAAGTACTTTACCATATTGGAAATGGCTGGTTAATTCTATTATTTAAACACAACACATTGATTTCCAATACATAACACAACTATCCACTATAACCAATCAACTACTTACTTACTTATCTAATGCTTTAATTAATGCGTTGATTTCTGCGACACATTTTCGATAATCCTCTTCAAGGAATGCAAATTTTTCGACGTGTTGCCGCTTAATTGTCTGGATAACCATACCCCTCAGTATGGGGTCGCGGCGATAATCTTCGACGCTCAGTTTGGTAGGAATAACCCCTTTTAACCCAAAATAGCTTTTATTCTCTTCGTTGACAATTTCAATCGCTGTTGTTGTCGTATCGGGGTTTTCGACAGTAATCTCTCTTATAATTTCGTTGACGCGCGCACTATAATCGGCAGAAAGTTCCTCTAATTGCTTTTTAAGTTCCAATTTTTTACGGTCTAATTCCTTGCGCTCGCGTTGTCTTCTTTCGACTTCAAATGCTTTACTCGAATAGCGATTTTTAACGGCATTTATAAAAAAACCAGCCGCATTTTCTTTTATTTTACCGCCTTTTTCTTCCCAAAGTGTATAACCTAAACCATTTCGTACAGCCTCTTCCGGTTGCGTTTCGATGAGCAATTGCAGCACTTCACCACTTATCCCCCACCCGCGTACCATCGGATAAATCTCTTCAAACAAAGCGGGATTGGCGCGCACTTCCTCAAAATCAACGGTTTCAGCAACAGGACGTGTATTTTTTTCAGAGGCATGAATCATGGTACGACTCAGCACAGGTTTTTTAACCTCAGTCGGCATATCAAAGTCAATTTCCGTCTGTATTTTAGGCTTTTTCCCTTTGATTAACCGTGCAGGCGTATTCGATTCAATATGAAAAACGAGGGTAACAACCGCTTTTCCGTCTTTGATTTCTTCATAAACAAAGCGGATATCCGTAAATTCCTCAAGATCTTTCTGCGCCTTATCAACCACCCTTTGCTTGAAATTGGCGTAAAGTTTATACTCCTTGACAATGCCCAAAATTTCTTTCAATTCGCTCACATCAAACGTCCGTGTGCGCAATTTTTCATATTGTTTCAAGAGCTCATAAATCCGAATAGAATAGGTGCTCGGCAGTTTTAAGATATTTCGGACATCATAAACCAAAAAACGCTCTTTCAACTCCAATAAATAAGGCTTCATTTCAGGGTGAAACGAGACTTGAATAAACTTACCATCATCGTCATAAAGCGATGTGCGCAAGCCTGCCACAACGGGCGTTTGGAATTTTTGTGCTGATTTGACCTCCGTTTTATTGATAATCGTCACGATTTTGCGCAGCAGCTTTTCAGCCCCTTCACGCAAAAAGCGATAGGAATTTTTATCATTTTCAAGCGAATAATCCTTGATAAACTCTTTCAGATAGATTTTGTAATCCTTAAAATCACCGTCATCAATCTCAATCATCGTTATCATTTTGCTGAAAACGCGCATCTCCCAAATATCAAATTTGTAGCGCGCTTCCACCAAATCGTTCGACTTTTTGATGAGTTTTACGCGGTCATTGCGCCTTCTTTTTCTAACTACTGCTTTTGCCATACCCCTAAATTTGTTATAGTTTTAAAATCTAACCCTAAATTTGTTATGGTTGCAAACCCCTAAATTCGTTATACTTGCGAATGTACTACTTATTGCTAAAATAACAAATTTAGGGGTACTAAATTTGTTATACTTGACCCCTAAATTCGTTATAGTACACCCCTAAATTTGTAATAGATAACCCCTAAATTCGTTATACTTGACCCCTAAATTCGTTATAGTAGGAGCATAATAGTATTGATTATCAATCATTTATGAAATAATTTAATTTCCCGAAACAATACTTAAAAGATCTTTATAAAAAAACTACAAAACAAAAGCTGTAATTGTTGTTGTCATTTTTTATAAAAAGTATTTACTTATTTACTTAAAAGAGTAAATACTTTGTGTGTTCTTTTGCGCGGTGCAACTTTTAATGCGCTTCCCGCTATTAATTTGTTATATACGGAGAAGAAGACAGGATGTTCTACAAAGGGGCTGAAAATCAAGGAATTACATCATTTAGCTGTCTTGAAGGTCTTTGTCTATGAGTGCAACGACGTATTGCATGATGGTTTGCTCGGTATCCACTATTTTCTTCTTCAGTTTTCGGTGCATGTCTTTTGGAATATCAATAGACATCCGTGTTTTAGGTTCTTCAATCGCCTTTTCTGCAACTATAACAGGTTCAGTCATGAGTGTAGGCGTTTTGCTGTTCGTCAATTGCTGAAATGCTTGCTCGACTTGTTCCGGTGATAACTCTGCTGCTGCTGCTTTTTCACTTTGCAATTTGCCCGATAATAAGCTCTTTTTTACCATAATTTTGCTCCTTTTTTAAAGAAATTATTAGAATAAGGTTTTACTTTTTTACTTACGTACTTACAAAAGTAGATAAGTTTTTAATTTTTCATCCCAATAATTATATTTTTTTGATAATATTTTCTATTTGATCTGCCACATCAGACATCTCATCTTTTGCTTTTTTGTCACGGTATTCTATCACGCCCCTACCCTGCGGCATTACCTCACGATAAGCAATCCGACTTGCTAAAGTAGCAGACAAAACAGGAATTTCGAACCCCCTCAGTACCTCGAGGGCTTCTTTGTCCAAATTCAAGTTTTCGTTGAATTTATTGAGCAATATGTAGGCTTCAACGGTTGCGCCCATACTTTCTTTGGCTGAACGGGCTTCCTCGTAGCCAGACATGAATTTTTCGAGCGTCCAAATATCAGCAATACTCGGCAAAATGGGTAGAATGACAACATCGCTCAAGATGATGGCACGGGTGGATAATTCAAAAAGCGCAGGTGTTCCGTCAATGATAACAATGTCAAAATCCTTTTTGAGTGCGACAACGCGCTTTGACAATTCGTCGTTTTTTACGGCAAAAGTCGGTACTTCAGGCAGCTCGTCGGGACGTTCGGCAGCCCATTTTGTCGAAGTTTGAAGTTCATAGTCAGTGTCCACGATGCAGGTTTTGTAACCTTTGTGTGCAAAACAGACGGCAAGGTTTTGAGTGACTGTACTCTTGCCTACTCCACCTTTCATGTTTGTAATAGAAAGAACCATAGTGTAACTATTTGATTATCAAGTGAATAAATTAAAATAAGTACCTAATTATTTAAGTAATTAATTAAGTACTTATTTGCTCGGTTTTCTTAGCCGCTAAATTGAGAAAAGTATTTGAGGTTTTACGTATCTGCTTAAATCATTTTTTCATTCTTTAAGTTTATACTTATTTACTTATATGAGTATTTGAGGCTGTTTTCTTTACTGCGGAATTTTGAAATTTTGAAAAATCAACAAAACAAAAAGCCTAACTTTCCCATTATTTATAGAGATTCAGAAAAACGACAAGTATGGAAAACATAGAAAATCCTTTGGTGCAACTGTATGACGATGTCATTTTACAACACAATCGTGCCCCATGCCATTATGAAAAAAGGCAAGCGGCACAATACATTGTCGAAGCTTATAACCCATTGTGCGGCGATAAATTCAAATTGTTTTTAGATATTGAAAATAGTCGGGTTCAAAAAGCCACTTTTCACGGACATGGTTGTGCTATTTCGAAGGCGGCGACATCTGTTTTGATGGGAAAAATCCAAAATATGCCTGTGGATGATGTTTTACATCTTATCAAAACATATTTTGATGCTTTAAATAGAGAATATACTGCTGGAACATCCCGAAATAATCGAGAGGGGGGGCATTCTGACAAATTAAACGCTGAATTCGAAGCATTTGCAGCCGTTCGTCAATTTCCTGAACGCATGACTTGCGCCACTTTGAGTTGGGAAGCGGCACAAACATTTTTTAAAACACAATCATAGAATGGCAAAAATCAATTTTACATCTGCATTAAAACGATTTTATCCTACCCTTGAACCTCTTGAGGTAGAAGGCAATTCGATAGCAGAAATCTTGACGTTGCTCGACAACAAGCATGAAGGATTAACGGATTTTCTCATTGATGAACATGGCTCACTGCGGCAACACATCAATATTTTTATTGGTGACAAAATGCTAACCGACCGCGATAAATTGACGGATAGGGTAGGAGAGAGCGATGAAATTTTGATTTTCCAAGCCTTGTCAGGAGGTTAAATAATTGATTATTAATTATTTATAAGAATTACTTAAAAAAGTAAATACTTATTTAAAGTGAAACTACTTCTTGGAACAGCAAAAGGCTTAGTCGTTTATGCAAAAAACGAAAACGATTGGCAGGTTGAAACGGTGCATTTTACAGGTTTCCCTGTCTCGATGGCCTATGTGGATGAACGCTCGCAAACTTGGTGGGCGGGTATTCCGCATCGGCATTGGGGGCAGAAGCTTCACCGCTCAACCGACGAAGGAAAGTCATGGCATTTGGTGGCTGCGCCGCGATACCCCCCCCTATCTTTGCTCAAAAGTGCTAAACAAGCGACATTGAAGTTGATTTGGTGTATGGCACAAGCAGGTACAGACAAGCCCAATGAGCTATGGCTCGGTACTGAACCGGGTGGGCTGTTTCATTCAAAAGACAATGGTGATACTTGGCATTTGGTTGAAAGCCTCTGGCATCATCCTTCTCGTGGCGCATTGTGGTTTGGCGCTGGAAAAGACGAACCGTTCATTCATTCCATTGTTGTTGACCCGCGAGACAGCCATCATGTCTATATCGCCGTCAGTTGTGCAGGTGTTTTTGAGACAAAAGACTATGGAAAAACATGGTTTCCACGCAATGATGGACTAAAAGCTACGTATTTGCCGAATCCAAATGTTGAAGTGGGGCACGACCCTCATTTACTCTTAATGTGTGATGCTGACCCTAAAGTATTGTGGCAACAAAATCACTGCGGCATTTTTCGATCAACAAATGGCGGTATGAATTGGGCGGATGTGTCGGATAAAAACGGCGTCGCACATTATGGTTTTGCCTTAGCTATTGACCGTAGAAACACAAATAGGGCTTGGGTTATTCCTGCTGAAAGTGATGAACAGCGTGTGCCTCACGATCTTGCGCTTTGTGTTTGTCGGACGGAAGATGGGGGGCAAACGTGGCAGCAATTGCGCAGAGGGTTGCCCCAAAGTCACTGTTTTGACATTGTTTTTCGTCATGCTTTCGATATATTAGGCGAAACATTGGCGTTTGGAACGACGACAGGAAATTTGTATTTGTCTGAAAATGCGGGCGATTCATGGCGTTGTTTAAGCCATAATTTAGCGAGGATAGATTCTGTACGGTTTGTTGTATAGGAATGTCAATGATTTAGGGAAGTATTTACTTATAGAAGTAGATACGTTAACACGCAGATACTTTTATAAGTAAATACTTTATTAAGTTTATACTTAGATGCTTTTTATTTGGTACATTTTCCCGATATCAATGCTTAGAAGGTATCAAAATCAATCTCTCTTTTGTGACTGATTCGACTTTGTTTTTCGAATAAAACAAAGGAAAATAACGGTCTTTTGCCCATAAATCAAACAGATTTCGATAATTTGGATGATCAGGATTACCAGATTGTCCCGGAGAATTTATGCAAAGTGTGGCATCCCAATCGCCCGTATCCACGATGATTCTGAACGAAGCACCACTGACTTGGTTGAGTGTTTCACCCGTTGAGCCAACAGTTTGACTATAACCACCCCGCGGCGCGGGACCAACTTCTAACCTCTTTTTCATCTCTGTATTCGCCGCATTACTGAGGGGGTGCTTTATTAAGGCGTGTTTGTTCTTTTCTTGTCCGTATTGCCACTTCGAGACATCGCTACCCAGCCGTTTTTCTATTTCAGAAATAGCGGATTTCAAAGTTTGAACCAAAAAAGAATCACGACCTGCCGTTGGATTGTCTCCAAATTTGTTGTCAGGCAAAGTCAGCCAAGACACCATTTGTTGAGTTGACAAGCCGTTGAGATATTTTCGCCCTGGCTCAGGCACTAATTTTTTGATGAAAGCCTTTTCCATTTGGTTCTCCCATTCGACGTAAATCGTGGCAACAACGCTGTTTTTAGTCAAATTAAAGTCCCAATTCATCATCGGTTCGATTAGTGCAGCCTTATCGCCCGTTAAAGGCAGGGGCAAATCTTTGAGCAAAGGCATCAGTTGTCGTGCAGGAATAGCCAAATAATCGGTTTGTAGAGCCGTCATATCGTTCAGAGTCATTTTTTTGCCTGAGCTCAAGACTTCTGCGATACGGTTGGCACGATAAGGGTCTGCCCAAGCATAACCAATAGTTGTTTTTATGTGTGGATACTGAGGGGTTGTCAAGTTTTGGTTAGCCGTAGCAATGAACCCTGAACTTGGATTATAGGCATTTGGACGAGCTAAAATGGGCAAATAGCCCGACCATTCTTGCGAGCCATCGCCTAACAAAGGCACCATGCCACTAAAACCCTTGCGAATCGGTGTAATGCCTACAGCTTGCCAACCTATATTGCCTTTGCGGTCTGCCCACACCATATTTTCGGCAGGAATATGACTGTAACCGCAAGCATTGCGGAACTCTTCCCACGTTTTGGCTTGGTTCATTCGCAAACTCGCGAGATAAGGTGCGCCACCGATTTCCAACCATGCACATCGAACAGCATAAGCTTTTTTCCTTGCCACATCTTCAAAAACGACGGGTCCATGTCGGGTGTATTTTAATTCGACGGTATCAGACGTTTGTCCTTTGACTGGAATGACTTCCTTGATTATGGTCATTTTTTCCCACGTATTCTGATAGCGGTATTCCAAAGGGTTTTGAGGATTGATGTCATAGACGTATAAATCTTCAGCATCTGTACTGAAAATCGTCAGACCCCAAGCTCCATCTGTATTGTGACCTATAGAAATGCCTGGAATCGTCGGTTCGCCGCCACCAATGACATGCCA
>JAYTMI010000991.1:0-5143 GCA_043728625.1 Saprospiraceae bacterium
CCAACGAATCACCTTGACCTCGAATCCATCACTGCCCTCAACAACGGCATGAAAGATTTTACAGGCAATATGATTTTCACAAGCCATGACTTTCATATCCTCGATACAGTCGCTAATCGCATCATAGAAGTCACAGCCAATGGTATTATTGACCAGTTGATGACTTACGGCGAGTATATTCATTCAGGAAAAGTGAAAGCGATGCGCGCTGAATTGCATGGCGAAGAAGCTTACGCTTAAATGATATATTTTAAAAATTTTCAAAGGTCAATGCTCAATTTTTTTCATGAGCATTGACCTTTTTTTATTAGCTTATTCAAATGTCTTCAAAATATCTGTTGCTTTTACCGTCTTTATTTTAGATTCTACAATGTACTTCAATATTTCTCTATAAATTTTCAGATAATGAGCGTAGCGAAATTCTGAAAATTCGGTATTGTGCCAAAGCAGCCCTAAAGTGCAGTTTTGCTTGTTTTTTTCAAAAAAATCAAGAATATGTTTTAAAATATCCGCTTCCGGTATGCCCATATATCCATTCAAAGTACCATCCATAATATTCAAAGGTGTCACTACAAGAGGCATAGCCACGCCGGTCCGAAAATCGTAGGGGCGAAAAGGCATACCGTAACCGTTTCGAAATCCATATTGTGAAGCAAATCCCAAACTCGCATCAAGCTGTACACCAGCATCTGCCATCGTTTGCCAAGCATCTGGCAACTGAAATCTCAAAAAATGATACCGATTCGCTTTGATATGCGCCATAGGCAATCGACCAAATTCTTCTTCAAAACTGGAATTTAAAGAACTTTTATGCAAACCAATATCAAATCCTTTTTCAGAAGTCGCTAAAAGATTTTGCTGAACGCGTTTATTTTTCAAATCATAATCTGCATTTTTAATACCATCCTCACTTCTGCCTTGTGCAGCAATCCAAAAAAAAGTGCTTTTAATATGGTATTCAGAATGGATATTCAACATTTTATCAATATTGAAATAAGCTGGCTTTCGAGATAACTCATTGATAATCAATCGAATCAAGACATCAAATCGTCCTTTTTTGATTGCCCACAAGCCATCTTGAAAAAACGAACTGTAAAGCGAATCAATGTCATGTGTTAAAAAAACTTGCGAAGGGCGAGTTGTTTTTTTTAAATATACCCCCCTTCCCGAAGTAATCGGGATTTCGTTCCTCAACTGTAAAGGCATCGTTTCAACAAATTTTTCAATCAAATCAGCTACTGTATTATCTCTAATTGTTCCAAATCGAGATTGATAACTATCTTCATATCGAAATCGCTTGTATTTGTCCAATACGTTATCTATAGCAGCGTACTCTTGTAAGCAATTGACCATATAAAAAATAGTAGCTATATAGTCTACTAGACCATCAGCAGTTAGAATCAAAGGTTCAGTATTAAAATGCAATTGATGATTAAAAATTGATTTATCTATTTTATTGTAAAAAGATAAAGCAATAGGCACATCAGAATCCGCTTCGTCTGTAATTTTCAATGCCCCCTCAGTATATTTGTCCGTCAAGACTAAATCGGTTCGCAAATGGTGCGCTAAGAAAGCGACAAACCATTTTGCAGGGTTGGTAAAAGGGCGATTGGGTTCAATGTAAAAAATCATTTTTTAATATGTCTAAAATATTACTTACAAACGGTGCATACAAACAAACTTTAGCTATTGCTCGCAGCCTTGGAGCGGCTGGTTATGAAGTCGGCATCGTTTCGCACCATGCTTTTAGTGTTGGTTTTTTTTCAAAATACTGTCGTCATCGACATATTATTAGAGAAATAAATAATGGTCAAAAATATACACAACAACTCATTTTTTTATTAAAAAAACACCATTACGATATTGTTTTGCCTGTTGGTTATCCTGTTACTGGCTGGTTGGCAGAACGGGCTGATGCTATTCGCCTTTTTTCAAAACTACCTTTAGCGCATATTTCAGCTTTTAATATTTTTGAAGATAAGCAAAAAACACATGATTTAGCACGCCAATTGGGTATCCCAATTCCTCTCACTTTTGCACCTAAAACGCTTGAAGAAGCAACAAAATGTTTTAATTTATTAGAATTACCCGTTGTTTTTAAGAAAATAATGGAAGGGAAAAACCGCATCGCTTACGCCTATAATGAAGATGATTATTTTAGATTTTTCAAGGAATTTAATGATAGTACTCCTGAAGGGGTAAATGAGGGGTTTATCATTCAAGAATTTTTGACGGGTCAAGGAGCCGGCTATTTTGCACTTTATGAAAATGGGATTCTGAAACAAGATTTTATGCACCTACGCTTGCGTGAATATCCAGTCGATGGGGGAGCTGCTTGCTTTGCACAAAGCATTGATAATGAACAACTTAGAACATTTGGCTCATGTATTTTAACTACCGTTCAGTGGCATGGCGTAGCGATGGTAGAGTTCAAATTTGATGCTAAAGGCGAGCCGCGTTTACTTGAAGTGAACCCTAAATTTTGGGGTTCTTACGACCTCTGCTTAGCTGCCAATGCTGATTTTGCAGTGCCGCTTGTAGAAATGGCATTAGGGAAAACGCTTTCGGCACCCCCTCAGTATAAACGCAATTTACGCTTCTCTTGGCTGATGAATGGGGATTTGCTGAATGGTATTGAACAGGGAAAAGTCCGAGAAGTATTATCCGATTTTTTCAGTAGTCAAACACATTCAAACCTCATTTGGCGAGACCCATTAGCCAGTCTTTTTCTAATATTAAGCGGCATTTTATCTATTTTTAAAGCTATTTTACGTAAAATAAAATGAAAGCCATTATTCATTTACATTCAAAATATTCATTTGATTGCTTGACATCGCCTGAAAAATTGGTGGATATGGCAATTGAAAATAATATTGATGTCTTGTGCATCACTGACCATGACTCGATTCAAGGCTCTGTCCATGCTCAAAAATATGCTCAAAAACGTTACGGCGATGCCCTACACATCATCATTGGCGCAGAATATAAAACGGATTGTGGCGACATAATCGGTTTAAACTTGAAAGAAGAAATCCATTTGACCAAAGCCGAAGAAGTGATTCAAGCCATCAAACAACAAGGCGGTTTGGTGTTATTGCCTCATCCGTATGTGAGCCATAAAAACATTGAGTTTTTAGCACAGCAATCCGATTTAATAGAAATTTTCAATGCAAGATCATCCTCGAATGCCAATGAAGCGGCAGTTAAATTGGCGAAAAGCATCAATAAACCACAATACGTAGCATCCGACGCACATTTTTTAGCTGATGCCGCATTGTGCATCAATACTTTTCATGTAGAAAAAAATACACCTTTTGAAGAAGCTCTTTTACAAATAGAAAGGACTTTTACAACGGGATTTTCATCAAAAAAGCATTATTTTAGAAGCCAAATGATTGGTGGTTTAAAAAAACGAAATATGCGATTGTTGCTATCAGCGATGAAAAATTGGGTGTTTTTTAAGCAATAATTAAACAAAATCCCTATATTTAAGATTCAAAACTTCTTCATAAACAGAGACGATTGCTTTTCCGACTACTTCAACGCTGCATTTGTCCACAATTTTTGAACGGATTACTGAGGGGTCGTATTTGTCTCGATTGTCCATGACGTAGTTCATGGCTTTGACTAAACCTGCTTCATCGCCGATGTCGAGTAATACACCGGTTTCAGGTGTCACACGCTCGCCAATTCCACATGTTTTAGTAGCAATTATAGGCAAACCGACCGAAGCTGCTTCAAGTGTGACCACTGATTGCGATTCAATATTGCTGAACATAATAAGGCAATTCGATTGTTGAAGATGCCTTGCGACTTCATGTTCAGATAAATAACCTTTAAAAAAAACCTGTTTATTTAGCACACCCAATGATTCAGCAAGTTGTATGAATTGCTCTTCATCAGCACCATTTCCGACCAAGTCTACAGCAAAATCTTGTCGTTGTGCTGCTAACTTAGTTGCACTGCGAATGATACCAGAAATATTTTTGATGTGGTCATCAAAAGTGGACATATTCGTAAAATGAAAAACAGAGGCTTTATCGTTGCTTTTGTCAAAATTCGGTTTAAAAAGTTGCGTATCAACAACATTATAAAGAATTTTAAATTGACGAGCATCCAATCCTAAATTTTTCAGAGCTTGTATATAGTCATTGGACAATCCAAATACCATTTGAGCGTGCTGAAATACAAATCGCGTAAATAATAATCGGACTTTATTTTGAATAAATTGAGCATATTGCAAATAACCACCATAATGTTCTGTGACAACAAAAGGAATCTTTTTAAAGAAATCAAGATATAAAGCAAAAATAGCAGCGGGGAATAACGATTGAACATGTACAATATCTGGCTTCCCCACTATTCCTAAAACCGTTTTGTAACCTAATAATTGAGCACGAAATTGACGGATAGCCCTTAAAATAGTATTCGAAGTTTCTGGGAAATAGACCCGAACAACTAAAAAACTGCCTTCCTCTATAGCGGTTTCATAATCAGAAACAGCATCACCAACGACATATAAAACGGTAATGTCCGACAAGTCTGCTGTCGCCTTAGCTTGGCGTTCTGTGAAGTTGGCTAAATTGGGAAACTTACGACTTGGATACCACGAGCAAATCCAGAGTGCTTTGATTTTATTTTGAGAAAACATACACGCTTTAGATTTGTTATTTAAAAAATTCGGGCGTAGGCATTGCATAAAATCGAAAAAAAGCATTCCAGTCCACATCCTTATTCAGTAGTTGAGCAACCTCATTGAAAGCTTCGTTTTTTGACAATGCATAAAGATGCCTAAATTGACAAACCATTAACCCTTGATATTCAATGTTTTGAAAAACCCAATGAAAGCGGCTGTATTTAAAATATTTTTTTCTTTTAAAGTGATGAAATGTTTTGAATAAGGTTTCATTCAACTTTTCGAGATGATGGGCAAAAAGTGCCTCTTTTTCGCATAAAATCAAATATTCATAAAGGCTCGTTAACGCAAAAATAAATCCGTTGAGTACAAATGGATGTTTATGAGATAAAGGATATTCTTCGACCCAATCCAATCCTTCAGGTGTTTTTTTGAAAACGCCGCCATTTTCAAGGGGTTCAAACAAAGAAAGTAAGGTTTGGCGAGCTAAAATTTGCCATTTTTCAT
>JAYTMI010000992.1:0-2754 GCA_043728625.1 Saprospiraceae bacterium
AACCTTTCCCAAAAATGCCTTTTTAAAATCTGGCAGCATCCGATGTTTAGTCGCTTGTTCGTAAGCAAAAGCGATAGAAAGCAACACCCCCTCAGTATATGCACCACTGAAAAACGATAAACCGACTGGCAAATCATAGACTTTGCCACAAGGCAAACTGATATGCGGATAACCACTCGTAGCAGCGGGAGCAGTTAAGAATACATCACCCCAACGGTCGCCATAAATAGTATCAATGCTACACGCGGGTCCCATTGTCAGCCCTGCGATGGCATCCAATTTATGAGTTTGCATGATAGTATCAATGATTTTTTTTGAACCATTGTGGCTTTTTTCTAAGGCTTGTAAGTATTCTTTGCTATTTAAATCGCCTTTACCTATGCACTTTTCAAAGGTTTCTTGTTTGAAAGTGGGCATGGCTTGGTCTTCATTTTTTTTATTAAAATCAATGAGGTCTTGCAATGTTTTCATCGGCGAATCGGCAGTTGATAGGTATTTATTGATGCCATATTTAAATTCATAGCACATCAACGTAAACTCCGCCTCGCCATTGGCATTTATTTTATCCAAATATTCAATCTCGATGATTTCAGCACCTTGCTGCTTCATATCATTGACTGCTTTATCAAACAGCCGTGTGAGAAATTGATTGGTGTATTTCTTTTTTTCAATACCAATTCGTTTGCCTTTTAATCCATTCACATCTAAAAACGTGGTGTAATCAGGCACCGATTTGCCTTCGCTTTCTTTTGTTTTGGTATCATCGGCATCTAAGCCTGTCATGGCGGTTAAAAGTATGGCTGTATCTTTGACCGTCCTCGCCATCGGTCCCGCTGTGTCTTGCGTATGCGAAATCGGAATAATACCCGAACGACTCAACAAGCCAACAGTTGGTTTTAATCCCACCACCCCATTAGTCGAAGCTGGGCAAGTGACTGAGCCATCTGTTTCAGTACCAACAGCCACGACGCATAAATTAGCCGCCACCGCAACACCCGAACCTGAACTCGACCCACAAGGATTATGGTCTAAAATATAAGGATTTTTTGTTTGACCACCTCGACTGCTCCAACCCGAGCACGATTGGCTTGAACGGAAGTTCGCCCACTCCGATAAATTGGTTTTACCTAAAATAACAGCCCCTGCATCTCTTAATTTTTTCACAATAAAAGCATCTTTTGAAGCCTTATGACCGACCAAAGCCAATGAACCCGCCGTTGTCATCATCTTATCAGCCGTATCAATATTATCTTTTATCAAAATGGGAATGCCATGTAAAGCACCACGCACTTTCCCTGCTTTTCTTTCTGCATCCATCGATTGTGCGATAGCGATAGCATCAGGATTCAATTCGATGACTGCATTTAAAGCGTGCCCTTTTTTATCAATGTCTCCAATCCGTTGCAAATACATCTTCGTTAATTGTTCAGAACTGTATTTGCCAGAAGCCATTTTTGCTTGAAGGTCAGAGATGGTAGCTTCGTTTAATTCAAAATTGTCTTCCGCAACAGGCGTGGCTTCTGGAGACTTTGATTCTGGATTGGTGTTTTTGCAAGATGCTGTTAAAAGGCTTGTTAGTCCTGCGACTGCTAAGGCTGAGTTGGTAAGAAATTCTTTTCTGTTCATAACTAAAGTGGTTAGGTTGAATGAAATTAATGTATTTTAATATTACACAGTATATCGAGATTGGGCAATTTAACACAATTCTTCTATTTCGTGTTACATTGTACAATATTAACTTATTATCCGATAATTTATAAAGTGCCCCTCAGTATTTTTATACCAAAGCACAAGTTAAAACCAAAATAAACCCTTATATTTGTATAAAAAAGAGAAAAATGGATAATTTAGCAACCTTGCAACGCCTACAAGAACATTTAGTTCAACGAGTGAAAGCAACAACTGATGTAGATAAATTAGTGCGTTTCCTTATTTTTATAGACGAATTGCCTATTTCAGAAGATAGTGCCAAAAGAATATTTCATCCTATCCGTAAAGGCATATCGGTAGAAATGCTTAAAAAAGAACAGAATTTTATAGGTACTGATTGGAAAAAAGCAGACGAATGGGTCAAAGAACTAGACATTCAAGAACCTATTGAAGAACTATTGAGCCAACTTTCTAAATAATGAAACCTTCCTTACTTGATACAAACATTCTCCTTTATTACTTTCGTCAAGACCTTAAGTGGACTTATATCAACACACAGTACAATCTACAAACTTTATCCGATAACGTTATCTCAGTTGTTTCTTGGGGTGAATTATATGCTCTTGCCTTACGTAATGGATGGGGTGAACGGCGCATAAAAACACTTAATCGACTTAGCTCGTTTTTTATTGTAGCGGATATTTATGAAGAAAGCATACTTCAAAAATATGGTGAAATTGATGCTTATAGTCAAGGAAAACTATCGACAAATCCACTTCCACAAGGTATTTCTGCACGAAATATGGGTAAAAATGATTTGTGGATAGCTGCTACAGCCCATGTTTTAGATATACCTATTATTACATCAGATAATGATTTTGACCATTTAAATAATATATATTTGACTGTTGAAAAAATCGTTTTCCCAAGTGTTTAAATTAATGTGATTAAAAAAAAATTATCCGCTTCAGAATATTGTCTCATTTATTGTCTCGCAAATCAAGGAATAAAATTTCGTCCAACCCCACCCCCCTCAGTATAAACGCCTTTCACAATCAGAATTAACCCAAACTTAACAGCTATTTTCAAAACAGGTTATTTTTT
>JAYTMI010000993.1:0-3976 GCA_043728625.1 Saprospiraceae bacterium
AGTTTTTCTCGACCCAGTTTGAGGAAATACATTGATAAATTAGTCAAAACAGAGCAAATTCAGCAAAATGGTGTAGGAAAAGGTACTTGGTACACTTTAGTCTAATTTTACTATAAAAAAATAAAGGTTATGATAAATCGCTTTTTAATCTTTTTATTTACTTTTTCAATACCCCTCAGTATATCAGCGCAAGAGGATACCGTCAAAAAAATAGAACGCCCTTGCCCTTCAACTTTTGAGATTAAAAAGGGTGAAAAAACTTACGCTTTACGTTATGCAAGCAATCATCGCATTGCAGAACGCAATAAAAATATCAAGCAATTGGTTATTTACGTCCATGGCGCAAGGCGCAATGGTTTGGACTATTACGAATGGGGTGAAGCTGCCGTTAAAGCGGCGAATAAAGACGATGAAACGCTATTCATTTCACCACAATTCACGTCTGAAAAAGACTTGGAAGACCATAAACACGATGAAAATCATTTGTTTTGGACAGCTAACAATTGGCGTATCGGTGATGAATCTGTTTCGAGTAAAAAACGGAAGATGTCAGATGCGTTCAGCAGTTTCAGCTTAGTGGATTCTATGATTGTAAGAGTATGCAATCCAAAACTGTTTCCAAAATTGAGAAAAATTATCATCGTTGGTCATTCGGCAGGTGGACAATTTGTTTCACGATACGTGGGCATGACTCCAATGGTTGATATACTGAGGGGGTATCAATTTCGATTTATCGTCATGAATCCCTCAACTTATTTATACTTTGATGATCGCCGACCTATCAAAACAGCCACCAATTTGACCTTTGCACGACCGGATACAACAGGTTGCAACACCTTCAACGATTACCCAAGAGGTTGTGAGAAACCCAATCCTTATGCTGCAAAAATGGGTATGGAAACCATAAAACAGCAATTTTTGAAACGCGATATAGTTTTTATCCTCGGTGGCAGCGATACAAATATGAATGACCCCAGTTTGGATAAATCCTGCGAAGGAAACTTACAAGGTCGTTTTCGCCTTGAACGCGGACAGTTTTACTACGAATATCTGCAATTGTTTTCAAAAAAAGGGAAAATACACCACGTTGAAGTCGTGCCAAATGTGGCACACAGCGGCGAAAAAATGGTTATTTCAAAAGCTGCCTTAAGGTACTTATTTAATTGAAAAGAGGTTGTCTTAAGGGTATTTCAAGTTTTTTTGTCCCGAATATTATTCTTTTTGAAGCCGTTTATGTTCGGGGAACTTTCGAAGTTCCCCGAACATGGTGTCAACCTATACCGCAGCCTCCGACTTCAACATCTTTCCCAATATCTTACCCAAGCGCAATGCCTGGGCAAAATCGCCATCAATTTTCAAACGACCTTGAATAAACGCTGTTTGGATATTCAATTTACCCGTTGCAATTTTCATAAGATGTTCATCCTCAATGGTAAAAATGACATCAGGGCTGATAGACGTACCTTTCACAACAGTGCCAGGAACTGAATTAAGGTCAATTTTCCATTCCGTTGGTACATCGCCGGTCACATTAAATTGATACAAACCGCCTTTGGGTTCTTCCGTTTTAGGTTGTTTTTTTAAGAACTTTTTCAAATCATCAAACAGTTTATCTGACTCCGCTTTCTCACTTTTTTTAGTTGTTTTGACCGTTTTTTCTTTCCGATGTGCTAAAATAGCAGCTTCCAATTCATTCGCCGATTCCCTCAAATAACGTGTGAAAACATCAATGTCTGGCATCGAGTTGGCATCAGAAGTTGGGCTAATGGTCACTAAACCATTATAACTTAAAATGGTGATAATCAATCCCATACCATCAATAATCGGTGCCATGCCCATGATGGATAGTATTTGATGACCGTTCATATACAACGGAATATTCGGTCCAGGCACATTCGTAATCGTTACATTGAAAACAGGGTTGTGCATTTCCGACACATGAAAACGAGAATATAAACGCGCCGCTTGATTTGCAATGCCGAAAGGCACAGCTTCTGCCATATTAGACAAAGTCTTTGCCCCCACTGCACCATGATACGCCTTGCCGCGTGAGGTGTTTTCATGTATGACTTCCAAACGTTCAATCGGGTCTTCGATATTAGTCGCTATTTGTATCAATATCGGTGTGATTTGATTGCCATGCGTTTCCGTATCGCCATCGGAACGGGTAGAAATGGGCATCATGGCAACTAAGGGTTTATTGGGCAGTTTCTCTTTTTCTAATAAATATCGCCGCAAAGCACCTGCACATATTGCTAACATAACATCATTCATGGTCGTTCCCATGATTTTTTTCAAAGCCAAAATTCTATCCAAAGCCAATATAGCGGTGTTCCATTTACGCCTTGCGGAGATAATACCATTAAGCGGTGTATGTGGTGCTGTAAAAGGGGCTGTTGGTAAATTTCGTTTTTGAACTCTTGTCACAAAGCCTGCTTTTATGGTTGCGGTGAGTGTATTGACTAAGATACGGGGGAATTTCAAAGGCTCATCGGCAAAACTGAGCGTACTTTTCATTATCAAAGACAATTCATTAGGCAAAGGTCTGGGTTTGAATGGTTTAGGTTCTGGTATCTCTTTGACATCAGGCGTTAAATCGAACAAAAGACCTAAAATGCTCGCTCCGCCTACGCCATCAATGGCAACATGGTGCATTTTAGAAACAATGGCAACTGAACCGGGCGGCACTTGTGGAATCGTATCCAGACCTTCAATAAACGTAAATGACCACAACGGACGAGACTGGTCAAGCGGCTCGCTGAAAATCTTAGACGCTGTTTCACGCAATTCCCGCCAACTGCCGGGTTTGGGCAAAGCGATGTGTGAAATATGTAAATCAATATCAAAATAAGGGTCATCAACCCAATAAGGATAGTCAATACTGAGGGGTACATACATCAGTCGCTGCCGCAATTTGGGAATGAGATGCAGCCGTGAAAGAATGGTTTTTTTAAATGTTTCAAACTCAATTGAGCCTTCAAGGACGACAACTGAACCGACGTGCATGTGGCTTGTCGGTGTTTCGGCGTACAAAAAGGCGGCATCCATGCCTGAAATGGCAGTAATATTTGGGTTGTCGAGTTTTTCGATGATTTTCTTCTTCATTATTATTTTGCTGTTTTTATCTCTAAATTGGTTAATACTGGTCGTTTCGACGGCTGCGTGCCAAGTTAGGATTTTTTGAAAAATCGAACGTTATCTTTTGCGTAAATTCGCTAAATTTCTTTGTTTGTAACTGTTTTGTAACGGTGTTTAAGTACCTTTACCTTATACTTTTTAAGAAAAAACAATAAAGATGGCAACTAAGAAAGACGAAACAGCTTCTTTTGTTCTAAGATTCACTCAAAAAATTTATCAAAACGAACAAGGCGAGCCACAGATACAATGGCGCGGCAATATGCGTCATGTTCAAACAGGTGACGAAAAAAACTTCTCAAAATTTGATGAAGTGGTACAGTTTATTCAAGAGTCTTTGACGGATTTAACCGTTCAAGCGGTTGAAAACAAAACACCCGAAGAACAAAAAGGCATCATCGCCAAGAGTTTTGACCTTTGGAAACGCATGGCTATCGAAACGCCTAAATTGGTGATGGACACCCTCAAAGACCCTAAAAAGCAAGCCGCTCAAATTCAAGAACAAATTCAAGAGCAAATTCAGGAACGGATACACCAAGTCGGCGATGCTTTCAATCAAAAATTAGAAGATGTCCGTGAAAAACTGGAAGTGGACGAATGGATCGGTTCATCTAAATCGGACTATAAAAACATTATGAAAATGTTGGAACAAATGTCTGATGAAATCAAATCACTCAATCAAAAGGTGGATAAACTGTCGAAGAAAGCGAAAAGCGAAAAGTGATGGATTTTTTTGACCACAGATGACACTGATTCGACTGATTTGCGCTGATTTTCTGTTTTGTCATCCTGCAAGGAACTAAAAGAAAATCAGCGCAAATCAGCCGCAATATCACGCGGC
>JAYTMI010000994.1:0-4836 GCA_043728625.1 Saprospiraceae bacterium
GCATCAAATTCGACAGGCAGCGTGATGAGACTGAACAATGCTGTAACGCCAAAAACAACGAGCGTAATAAGCAATACCATGTTGCCCAAACCACTACCAAGCGTCAAAACAGCCGCCAGTAACAGAAACTGTTGTATGCCCGACGACACTTTTACAATCGGCACGATGGCTGAACGAAACTTCAAAGGGGCATAGGCTTCTGCATGTTGCACCGCGTGTCCGCACTCATGTGCAGCAACAGCAGCAGCAGAGATGCTACGGGCACTGTAAACAGGTTCGCTCAAATTCACTGTTTTGTCCAATGGATTGTAGTGGTCGGTCAAAAAGCCTTGTGCAAGTTGCACTTTCACGTCATAAATGCCGTAATAGCGCAACATTCTTTCAGCTATTTCCTTGCCACTCATGCCATTACGCAAACCCTGTTGGCTATATAATTCAAATTTTGATTTGAGTCGGCTACTTATAAACATCCCAACCAATGTAGCGATGCCGCCGATAACCATAAAACCAATATTAAACATATTCTTTTTGTTTTAAATTTTCAAAATAATGTTTCTAAATGTGTTATACTTTAAACTTTTTTGACGTGAAAAAGTTCGGAAGTTTCAAAATATGATGGGTTTTTGACTTAAAATCAAGTAGAAACCACCATTTGTATTTGTCCTTCGTCATTAATCATAGTCGTTTTACTGTTCAAAATATTGCTAAACTGCCCCCTCAGTATAATTGATACTGAGGGGGCAGTTTAGGCGCAAAGATAGCATAAATCAAGCATTATTGAACAGAAGCCTCTTTTAAATCAGCGTACATCTCAGGCTGCTTGCCCGTTGTTTTTTCATAAACAGCGTCGTATTGTGGGTGCATCGTATCAAATGCTCTGTCCCAAATCACCGTCCACAAACCATAATTTTTGACCGAATATTTATGGTGCATATTGTGGGCGACGGAAGTGTTGAGCCATCGACCGAACCAGTGTTTATGAAAATTGGCGGGATAAATTTCAAAGCCCAAATGCCCATACACATTGTAAGCAATTTGAAAAATCATATAAAACAGAATCGCGGACTGATGAGTAGGTATCGAAAAAGCAATAATCGGTACGATTGCGGCTTCAACAACTGCTTCCAAAGGATTAAAAGCATACGCCGTCCAAGGCGAAGGATTGTTTGATTTATGATGCGTCAAATGCACAAGTCGAAAGACTTTTGGATGGTGCATGAGCCGATGTGAAAAATAGAAATAAAAATCATGTAGAAAAAACATCCAGACAAAAGTAAAGGCATAATAAGCCGTACTGTAATCTGAAATGTTGTTATACAAATTCGTATATGGTCGAATTATAAAAAATGTCCAAACACTAATGGCAGAAAAAATGCCAATTGAAATAATAGAATTGAATACGTCGCGGTAATAATCGTCGTGTTTCGGGAATTTCTTTTGGATTTTACGCCCCATCATTGGGCTTTTAAAAATGATGTAAAACAGAATAAACATCACTGCTGCCAAGAAGAAGTAACGTTTTCCGATTTGATAATAGGCAAAAAGCCATTTTTCGATAAAATTATCCATGATTGATGATTGATTATTTTTTATTTATGATTGATTAATTTCAATGGGTGTTACCCATTGTTAACATATTACGCCCTTTCAGGACTTTTCACTTACAACTTTTCAAATTCACCCGCCGAGCCATGCTTTAAAATCGTTGACGCGCTCCCGAGCGACCAAAATTTCGTCACTATACTGAGGGGTCAAAGAAAGTTTCAACCGGCTGTTAAAATGAGGGCTAATTTTTTGAATGGCTTTGATGCTGACAATTAGTTTGCGGTTTATACGAAAAAAGTCCTTTGGGTTCAAAAACGACTCCAATTCGTCCAAAGTGTTTTCAACAATATGCTTTTTGTTTGAAAAAACATAAAACTGATTGACACCGTCTTCCGAGAAAAAATAGGCGATGTCGGATACGTCAATAGAAGTCAGGTTTTGCCCATTTTTGATTAAAAACCGTTGTTTATAATCCTTTTTTGGAAAATCTTGTAGCAGATTCTTTAAAAACAAGCCGTTTTCAAAAGGTATCGTTCCCTCCTTTTTTTTCTTTAATTTATCCAAAACCTCGCCTAATTCGTCTGGGTCAATCGGTTTCAACAAATAATCAACGGCATTGACTTTGAACGCTTTGATAGCATATTGGTCAAAAGCGGTGGTGAAAACGACTGGTGATTGAATGTTGACATGATTAAAAATATCAAAACTCAAGCCGTCTGCAATCTGAATATCCATAAAAATAGCATCGGGCGCAGGAAAAGTCTGCAACCACTTGACCGACGACTCGACAGAATCAATGATTTCGATGACCGATACTGAGGGGTCAGTTTGAGTCAATAATTTTTTTAATTGCAAGGCAGCCGGCTGCTCGTCTTCGATAATAATAACTTTCATTTAGCTTGTAACTAATTGTTTATCAACACTTAATAATGGCAAAGAAACAATAAAAGATTCTTTAGTGACAATAATATCTACCTCTTTTTGACTGACAAGTTGATACCGATTGCGGATATTTTGTAAACCAACACCTGTTCCTTCTTGCACTTGATTTTTGCGTTGCAGGTTATTTCTAACGATTAAATGTTCATTATTTTCAATAGAAACAGAAATCGTCAAAGGACGTTGTGCCGAAATAACATTGTGTTTTATGGCATTTTCAAACAAAATTTGTAGAGAAAGAGGGATAATGTGCTTTTCGCAAACTTCTGTATTGACGGGGTGACTTGGAGTCACCCCATCAATGTTGTCTTTACAAACATCGTCGTCAATAATTACGTTCAAATTATCGCCAAAACGTTCTTTCAATAAAAAAACGTAAGCATTCAAAAATTCGAGTTCTGTACTGAGGGGGGTCGTAGCGGTATCGCGCATTTCGAGAATATAACGATAGACTTTTGACAGTTTTTGAACAAATTTTACCGCCGAATCTGGGTTTTCAGGTATCAAATGCACCAATGTATTGAGCGAATTGAACAAAAAATGTGGGTTGACTTGATTTTTTAAACCTGCCAACTGGCTTTGCAAATTTTCGCGTTGCAATTGCTCTTTTTCTAAACTTGTCATTTTCCAAAGCTCATAATTACGGACACTTTCATAAATACCCGCAATGATGCCAAAGGTCATAAAACTCGCGGCATTGATTTGCATACCTGTCGGAATTTCGTGAAAATCAATGCCGAGATATGGTTCGATACAGAAATGTAAAAAATTGCAAAACGAGAAAATAAAGGTAAAACACAAGCTGCCAATCCATATCAACCGCTTTTTGTTTTGATGGTATTCAGGAAATTTGACCGTAGCACGTATAAAAATATAACGACAAATAATCCAATAAACAATTGTATAGAATATTGATACACCAACTTTTATCCAAAAAGTAGATTCCATACTAATCGGTTTTCCGAAAAAAATGGGTGGCATCAAAAAACCAATAATCGGTATCCCGAAGAGCATGAGCCAACGGTCGTCGAAGCCATAAGGATATGATTTTTGATTTGCCATTTTGAATATTTGTTATTAGTTTATTTTTAAAACTGTACCCGCCACATTACATCTGGAAAGAAACCAATTTGATAAACTTTATACGTTTGGTTTTGGCTCACCGAATAACGTTCTTGAAAGATATTTTTATGATTCGTAACATTCTGAAAATCAAGGAAAAACTGCTGTGTGAACTGCCTTTTCGATGAGTTTAAGGTATAACCTACTTTCACATCCCAACGAAAATACGGTGATTGTTGCTCGCTATATGCCTTTGTTTCATCACGTATTTCTTCACCTTTTGCTTTTGAAGCCACTAAGTCAATCGGCGTTACATAGCGACCACCTGCTGTTGTCAGTTTAGTATCCAATGTAAACGCATTTTGCTTCTTTTTGCCAAATTTAAACTCTTTCCCTGCCAAAAGATTGACAATATAATTGGAATTAAAAGCGGTGTTGCGCTCGATGCCATCCGAACCTTTGTATTTTGAATCAAAAAAAGAAGCCGTTAACAAACTGTACCAACCTGCCGAAAAGAACTTTTCAACGGTCAATTCTAAGCCAATATTTTTTCCAGAACCGTCATTCATCAAGCCCGAAGGTACAACAAAGCCAAAATCTGCACCTTGATTTAACAAAGAATACGTATTGGACTTGCGACTTTCGACGGGGACCCCCCTCAGTATTTGATAGTATGTTTCGATTTTTCCATGCCAATCAGAGCCAATTTTAACATCGTAACCGACGACGAAATGGTGGCTTTGGGTGAAATCAAGGTCTAAATTCGTCTTTTTGAGCGTACCATCAGGCATTTTTTCTTCATCGAGCATGACAGGCAAAGGCTGCATTTGGCTGTGCAAACCATAGCCAATACTGAGGGATTGGTTTGGTTTAACAAAATAATTGACCGCCAAACGGGGTTCAATCGCATAGTTTTTATTCGTTTCGAGGTACTGGGTGTGAATACCTGCGTTTATCGTCACTTTGTCGCTCGGCTTGTATTGTGCTTGCGAATAGAGTTCAGAAAGCGTCATTTGACCTTTTGAAGTGCGAAAAGGCACCCAAATATTGTTGCTGTCAAGGCTTTTTGAATCAATATCGAGGTTCATATTTTGAACTAATATGCCTGTTCGCATAGACCATTGTGCATTGAATTTTTTGTTTATATAACTTGACAAACGATAGGTTGTGACAAAATCGCTGATGTCGAGATCGTGTTGTTTTTTAATCGCCCATTTGTCTTTATACACATTAAATGTATTGCCTGCATGAGAAGCGGAGAGGACGGTGCGGATGTATGTGTTGTTGTCC
>JAYTMI010000995.1:0-7102 GCA_043728625.1 Saprospiraceae bacterium
CGTCGTTGGGTGTCTATTTCACTTTTGAATGAATTAAATGATTTACAAAATAGTCAAACAGGAAGCCCAAAAGACCCAAAGCAAGAAGAAACAATAGTCGGTATCCAACGCAGTCATTATTTTCAAACAAACGATGAATATTTGTGTTTTACAATAGCCCGACCTTCTGGAACAAGAAATGTCAGTGTCACAATAGGGATATTGATTGATAATGATTTGATGCAAAAAATTAAATTTATCAATGACCCACAAATTAGTCATCGTGAAGTATCAACGACTTGTGAAAGATGTGGTATAAATGATTGTTCTGAACGCGCTATCGAACCGATAGTGGTACAACAAAAACAACAACGCGCTAAAATCAATGATACTTTAAAGAAAATACTTGACAATAAGCCCCCTCAGTAAAATGTCTATCTTTTTACTTTTATTAAATAAAAATGGTTAGCCCTAAACTTAAACTCTTAATAATCTACAAATAACTTTAGTTACTTTGGCGTTACTCATGTAGTTAATCAATCATTTCCCCCTTTCTTTATGTTTTTTTCAAATTGACTTTTATATATTAAATTATTATTTTAATTTTTGTTTTATTTTTAAAAAAATATTCTCATTTTTGCTACTCCAACAAACCTTATTTCTTAATAAGAAAATATTTCGGAATAACGTTTCAATTCTGACAACCTCACCAAATGTTTAAACTACTCTGTTCATCAAGTTTTATTTTATAAAATGTTCATTAGCTTGCGGAAATAACCATCATTGCTTTTATTTTTGATACTTATTTTAAAACACTTTATAACATTACTTTTTAACACAAATACTGATTGAGAATAAAAACAAACACAAATTTCCTCTTTAGATTTTATTCATTTTTCATTGAGTTCAATTCATTTTAAAATCATTTAAAAAGAAAAAAAATGTCGTCTGCAAAAAAAAATCAACAAGGTTACGAAGCGTTGTTAAAAGACTATGAACGCGCTCAAGCTCAATTCACCCGCACTCAATTAAGTGAAAAAGTAGCTAAAAAGAACTTAAAAAAAGCAATTAAAGAGGATGCTTCGAAAAGCGAAGTAGCCGTTTTGCGCCTCGAACTCGAAATTGCTAAATCAAAACGAAAAGGGCGCAAAGCGGGTGCTGCCATAGCTAAAACACTTATGAAACAGTGGATAAAAGCCAATGCTAAAGGAAAGAAATCATATAAGTTAACGATTCGGGAAGAAGTGCCTGTGGCTACACCTTTAGTAGTGATTGAAACGACTGAAGTGGTTAAAACAAAACGCCCTTACAACCGTCGCCCAAAAACCGAAACAGATTCGGGCAACCAAGTAACGAGTCAAACCGCACCAGCAGAAGAAGTAAAAACAGGTAAGTTTGCAGTCATTGAAGAAGCTCCGAAAGAGAAAAAAGAACGCGCACCGCGCAAAACGAGAGCAGAAGCTGCTGCCGAAAGAGAAGCCGCCCAAGCTGCTTTGAGAGAAAGAGGTGATGATTTTTCAATTATCGAAGGTATCGGTCCTGCAATGACTGATTTTCTACACAGCACTGGCATAACTACTTTTTCTGCCTTGGCAGCCATAGATACAGTTGCCTTAAAAGAACAATTGGTTGCACGTCGTAATTTTATTTCTGACCCTTCAACTTGGGGACAGCAAGCGCAAATGGTTGTTGATAACAATTGGGAAGCATTGAAAGAGCTTCAAGAGACTTTGAAAAAACCACGCTCATAGTTTTTTGTTTCTGGATACTAAAAAACCACTATTCTCAGTTTGGGATTAGTGGTTTTTTTGTATGTGGCACCCCCTCAGTATTTGATACCTTTTGCAATAAATTTTCACTCATTATACTAAATTTCAAAATTATGAAACAACACGCAATTTATTTAATGCTATTTGTAAGTCTTTTATTCCTACAAAGTTGTGCATCTGCCAAACAAAACGCTTGGCTCAAAGCGCACCGCACAGCACTCAACCAATTGGCTGATGGCTCTATGAAACCAGAAGAAAAAGTAGATGGTCTCTTGAGCGATTATGTCGTCTTAATGGACGAGGGATTGACGTTTGTCAACCCTGTCAAAGGTGTGAAATACATCAAAAAATACCACGCTCAAAACGAAGCGGTCATGAACAAAATAGTTGCAACAAGCAATAGTTGGATTAATAATATGGACGATATGCAAGCCGTTGGATTGGGCATCAGAGTCGTTCAAAAGCCTTATATCCGCAGTTTTATTGAACTTGTACCTAAGTTTAAAAAGAAATATGAAACCTATCGTTTCATTTTGGACATGACGAGCAAAGTCGCTGGTGGCTTTGGCAAAATTGGCTCAAAAGTCATCGGGCTTTAAATAGATGATAATGCATTATCCATTATCATCTATTCTAATAAAATTTTACCCATTTTTATGCGCCCGTCTTGGTCTTCAATACGATACATATAAAGACCCGATTGCATACCGTTGCGTTCAATATCAAACATCTGCCCGACAATCGAAGGTTCATGCTGAACGACTCGTCCTAAAACATCAAAAAGCGTAAAACGAGCGCGAGATACTGAGGGGGGCATTTTAAACGTCACTTTGTCGGTTGCAGGGTTTGGATAGACGCTCACACCCTCAATTTCAGCCATGTCTTTCGAGCGCGCAAGTCCCGTCGTATCGCTTGTGTACATCGCTATCATTACTTGCATTTCGTCATCGCTTGTGGGTCCAAAAGTCACACCTACTGGTCCATTGTTTTTCCAAGTTGCTTCATGCGTAAATCCTGTTGACATCGCTAATGAATTGAGTGGCAAGAAGTAACGCATCGGAATATGTTGATAATCAAAATTAGGCGCAGGGCATCCTGAGATACCACCAGGGCAAGAACCATCGTATATCAACTCGCCATCTGACCCATCGGTGTTGCGCCGATAAACCTTATATCCTGTCCCGTATTTATGTGTGTGTCCGACAATTGCCCAGACAAATATTTTGCCCATACCACTATTGGCAATCGGCTGCCGAAAGGTCACAGTTTGATTATTGTTAGGTATAAAAATGAAGGTATTGGGTATCAGAATCGTCTTCATTTCCTGTCTGGCAGTACCCAATGGTTGTGTATAAATGTTCAAAAATGCCTCTGCTTTATATACGTGTGCTGAAGAATAATTAATATAATGCGAGTTGAGGTCGAGCACGCGATTTTTTTCCCAAATAAAAGCGGTTTTGGCAGGCAATTTCAAATCCAAACGTTCTTGAACTGCCGAAACGAGATTGATATTGCTGTGGTTGGCATTGGTTCGCAAACCCGCAGGAATGTTGGTTGCATCGGTCGGTTTATTGAAACTATAAATAAGAAAATGGTGAGACGAACTCGAAATGATGTGGTCAATACGGTTTACTTCCAAGTCAGAAGCCATATTTAGCTCCCATTTTTGATAATATTCCAACTCTTTGCCCACTTGACCATTAGGCGCAAGGAAAAAAGGACCCATTTTGATTTGAAACCCCTCAGTAGCAGAAGGCGCAGCAGGGGGCACGGCGAAAGCGGCTAACGCCTTGCCGACGGTATCATAGTAGGCACGAATGCGGTCATCTGGAATGATAGTCGTTTTGTTAGCGCCGTACAAAATCCATTGACGGATGATTTCTTTTTCGACTTTTGTCAATGCCGTACCTTCTTTTGGCATCGAACTGCCTTCGGCTGCCGTCAAAGAAGGATAATAGGTATCAAAATCGCCATTGATTTTATGAAACAAAAAAGAACGGTCAACCCGCCCTGGATAGACGCGTTTGTGTCCTTTACCTGATGCCGCCGCATTGCTCGGCGTAACGTTTACGAGGGCATTATAAACGACAGCGGGCTTGTCGGTGCCGCTTCCTTCAAGGTCGAGCCCACCTGATTTTGTGGCATTAGAATGGCATGTCGGTGCGCATTTTGTTTGAAAAATACTATAAACCTTGGTAAAGGCAACAGACTGACCCCTCAGTAAAATGGGCAAAACCAAAGGTAAAACGAGGAAAAGTAATTTTTTTTTCATGTCATATTATTTTTAAAGAAGTGAAGTTAAGTTTTTTTGAAAATTAGAAAAGAGTTTTTTTGATTTAAATAAATTTTGTGAGATTTTTAAATAATTCAAAATCAAGGAGTTATGTTAGAAATAAGTAGGAAAATAACAGTTTTTTTAAAACTTCGTTGCAAATGATTATTTCTGAAAAGCTAAAATTATAACCGCATTATTTTTTCTAACTATTTTGACAATTCAGAAGATAAAAATTTTTATCTTTACATATAGAAAACTATATGTTTTCACAAGTGATTGATAATCATTCTCTTAAAAAGATAACTAAATTTAATTCAGATAAATTTTCAAAATAAAATGAGCGATTTCTCTTACGTAGCCAATGCACATCCGCAATATATCGAAGGTCTTTACAATGAATATTTGAAAGACCCAAACTCCGTTGACCTATCTTGGTCGTTGTTTTTCAGAGGCTTCGACTATTTTGCCGATAACAACGGTAAAAGCAATGGAAACGGTTCATCGAATGGCAAAACAGCGACCTCAACAGCGAGTTTAGGTACAATTCCTGAAAAAGAATTAGCCGTAATGATGGTCATTGACGGTTATCGGCATCGCGGGCATTTACTTTCCACTACGAACCCAATTAAACCGCGTTTAGACCGTGCGCCACATCTCGAATTGAGCGATTATGGCTTAGATGACAGTGATTGGGACAAACCGTTTATCGCTGGCGAAACTTTAGGCATGAAAAACGCCACTTTACGTCAGATTTTTGACCGTTTACATGCCATCTATTGCGAAAATATCGGTTACGAATACAGTCATATTGATAAGCATGAGCAACGCCTTTGGTTGCGTGAACGCATCGAAAAACACTCTCACAAAGAAGGATTTGGTCTGACCCTTGATAAAAAACAACGTATTCTTGAAAAACTCAATGAAGCCGTTGGTTTTGATGAATTTTTGGGCAAAAAATTCGTCGGTAAAAAACGCTTCTCAATCGAAGGTGCTGAAACGACGATTGCTGCACTCGATGCTCTGATTAATGAAGGCGCTGACGACCGCGTTGAAGAGGTCGTTATCGGTATGGCACATCGGGGACGTTTGAGCGTTTTAGCGAATACAATGCGTAAAACGTATGACAGTATCTTCAATGAATTTGATGAAAACGTCGGTGAATTGAGCTACGGCAGTGGCGACGTAAAATACCATTTGGGCTACTCATCGCAGGTAGAAACGCTCAATGGTAAAACGGTTTATTTGAAATTATTGCCCAATCCTTCGCATCTCGAAGCCGTTGACCCTGTTATGGTCGGTTATGCACGAGCCAAAGCAGATATTTTGTACGAACACGATTACGACCGTATTTTGCCCATTATGATTCATGGCGATGCAGCTGTGGCTGGACAAGGCATCGTCTATGAAGTGTTGCAAATGAGCAATTTACGTGGCTACGATGCGGGTGGTTCGATTCACTTTGTTATCAATAATCAAATTGGTTTTACGACCAATTTTGAAGACGCTCGGACTTCAACTTACTCAACAAGCGTAGGCAACACGATTCAAGCACCCACTTTCCATGTCAATGGCGACGACCCCGAAGCTGTGGTTTTTGTTTGTGAATTGGCAGTTGCTTATCGTCAAAGATTTAACACAGACGTATTTATAGATATGGTTTGTTATCGTCGTTGGGGTCACAACGAAAGCGATAATCCCGCTTTTACACAGCCTTTGATGTGGAAATTGATTGAAAAACACAAAAATCCACGCGAAATATATGTCGAGCAATTATCTCATAGAAATGATGTCAGCCGCGAATTGGCTGAAAAAATGGCGAATGAATATTATGAAAAATTGCAAGACCGACTCGATGAAGTCAAACAAAAACACGCACCATACATCTATCAAGAGCCTGACCTCGCTTGGCGCAGCCTCAAACGCGGCAAAGAGGTGACGGATGAAATGTACGAAACATCGCCTGAAACAGGTATCGAGCGTGAAACAATTGATAAAATCATCAATCATCTCAATAGCATTCCGAATGGTTTTTCTCCTCTAAAAGATGTTTTGCGCTACCTGAACGGCAAACAAAAACTGTTGGCAGACAATAATATTGATTGGGGCTATGGCGAGTTGATGGCTTGTGCTTCTATTTTGTTAGAAGGCAGAAACGTCCGTTTAAGTGGTGAAGACGTTAAACGTGGCACATTCAGCCACCGCCATGCTTGCTTTTTTGATGCTGATACAAACGGCGAATTCAACCGTTTGAGTACGATTGCAGAAACGCAAGGCGAATTTTATATCTACAATTCGCTCCTTTCAGAGTATGCTGTTTTGGGTTTTGAATACGGCTACGGTTTGGCATATCCCGAAAATTTAGTGATTTGGGAAGCGCAATTTGGCGATTTCAACAATGGTGCACAAACCATTATTGACCAATTCATCGCTTCTGGGGAATCAAAATGGAGTCGTCAAAATGGTTTGGTGATGCTTTTGCCACACGGTTTTGAAGGTCAAGGTCCTGAACATTCATCGGCACGTATCGAAAGGTTCTTGCAGTTGTGTGCTGAAAACAATATAACGGTAGCGAACTGTACGACCCCTGCGAATTTTTTCCACCTCATGCGTCGTCAGTTAGCCCGTCCGTTCCGCAAGCCGTTGATTCATATTTCACCTAAATCCTTGTTGCGACACCCTGAATGTGTGTCTCCTATTTCAGATTTTGAAACAGGCAGCCATTTCCAAGAGGTCATTGACGACCCCTCAGTAAAAGACGTTAAAAAAGTGCTTTTCTGTTCTGGCAAAGTCTATTATGATTTATTGGTAAAAAAACGGGCGGATAACCGCGAAGATGTTGCGATTGTGCGCGTCGAGCAACTATATCCTTTCCCAGAAAAGCAAATCAAAGCGATTTTGGCAAAGCATAAAAATGCAGCCTCACTTTGGGTTCAAGAAGAACCGATGAACAATGGTGCATGGTCTCATATTGCTGTCTTCCACGGTGATTTGGGCTTAAAATATGTCGGTCGTCCAGCTTCTGCGTCACCTGCAACGGGTTACTCAAAAGTGCATACCAAAGAACAGGACAAATTGGTTG
>JAYTMI010000996.1:0-2630 GCA_043728625.1 Saprospiraceae bacterium
GGACAAACTGCTGCGCCTTACGATATTCTTATCAATGAGTTTATGGCTGACCCAACACCTAATCTTAAAGTTTTACCTGAAGTTGAATTTATTGAACTATACAACCGCTCCACAAAGACATTTAATCTCGACGGTTTTAAGATATATAATGGCTCAATTTCGACTACTTTGCCTTCACACACCTTAAAACCCAACAGTTATGTCGTCATTTATACTAAAAAAACGACAGTTGATTTTGGTTCGAATATTGACACCATTCAGGTACCCAAACTGATAACATTGAGTAATCCTAATGATACTTTTCATTTAGTTGCGCCAAACGGAATAGTGATAGATGCTGCGACTTATGATTTAAGTTTTTACCAAAATTCAAAAAAAGCAGACGGCGGGTGGACACTTGAACGCATAAGACCCAATGGACCTTGCAATCTAACGGCTTGGATAGCATCTGAAGATTTGAAAGGCGGTACGCCAGGACGAAGAAATTCAGTTGCATTGGATTCTGTTGACCGCCAAGCACCTGAAATTGACCGCTATTATTTGAAAGATGATAAAACAATTGTACTTATTTTCAATAAAAGTCTTGACCGAGCACTTGCAGTATTGACCCCTCAGTACGAAATGTCTGATAATATAAAAGTTTCATCAATAAACATTGTCGAGCCTTTGTTCCAAATTGTTCAATTAAAATTGAATACGGCTTTGTTAGCCAAGAAGCCTTATCGCCTTTTTGTCAAAAAATCATTAGCAGATTGTCAAAGCATACCCCTCAGTAAAATTGATACTTTACTCATTTTGTTGCCCGAAAAAATGGTATCTAATGACTTGATAGTCAATGAAATATTGACAAATCCAGAGACGGGTGGCAGCCGTTTTGTTGAATTTTATAATCGGTCAGAAAAAGCCGTAGATATGGCCAATTTGAAAATCGGTGATTTAACAAAAGGTGATGTTAAAGCGGTCACTTCAAACATTTTGCTTTTACCAAATCAATATGCTGTCCTAAGTGATAATCCTTCTGATATTCAAAAACGATATCATGCAACCGCCTTCCGTAAACAAATGATAAAAAATAAACTGCCTACATGGGACGAAAAAGCAGGTAATGTCCTCTTGTATTATGTAGATGGTTCAAAGTTAGTCATACTCGATAGTTTCACCTACCAAAAATCATGGCACAACCCCCTCCTTGCCAATACTGAGGGGGTGTCTTTAGAAAGAATAAACCCTGACAAAGCTTCAACTGATGCCTCGAATTGGCAATCAGCAGCTCAAACCGTTGGTTTTGCCACACCAGCTCAACAAAACTCTCAATTTGACACAACAAAAATTGTTAAATCGAGCCATATTTTCACCTTAGAAAAAAAAACTTTTTCGCCCGATGGTGATGGTTTTGATGATTTTTTGATTCTCAATTATAACTTTGATAAAGCAGGCATTTCAGCTTCCATTTATATTTTTGACGATAAAGGCAAACCTGTTAAAACATTGATAAAGAACGTGTTACTTGCAACTGCAGGAAATATAAACTGGGAAGGAGATACAGATGAAGGGCTGAAAGCACGACAAGGCGTTTATATTGTTATCGTCGAATGGATTAGCCCAACTGGTCAAGTAGATAGAGAAAAAATAGCATGTATCGTCTCTGGTCGTTTTTAATTTTTTAAGTATATAGATAGTGACTTCAAGTTTTTGTATAATTTTGCCAATACAATGGAAATGTTCGAAAACCTTACATACAAACAAATGCTGTTGCAACGAACAATCAGTGCTATTCTGATAGTAGCCGCACTGTTATGTATTTTTCAACCAGAATATCATACTTTACGTGTGTTTACACGTTATGCACCCCAAATTACGATGGCTTATTGGCTCTTGGGTTTAGGTTTTTTAGCCATAAAACAAGCCCGATTAACTATGGTATCCTTCATTTGTTGCGGCTTTTTATGCTTATTTTTGAAAGGAATGTCCGACTCTAAAGTTGAGAAATCGTTACAAACCAATGCTCTACATATTAGTGTTGCTCAAATCAATATTTCTTTGAGCAATAGTAGTTATAGCGAGACTTTAGAATCCATTAAAAAAACTGGTGCCGAAGTTCTATCTATTCAAGAGGTTGATTTCGAATGGAGTCATAGGCTAAAAGATTCATTATCAAGTCTTTATCCTTATAGTTGCCGAGTTGAAAGAGCCGATATTTATGGTATTGAACTATTCTCAAAATATCCTTTTGCAACTTGTGATACTTTTTATAGCGAGGACATACCCAATTTGGTCATTAGTTTGAAAAAAACACTGACGAGTCGCCCTATTTATATCGTGAGCACTTATGTTGCACCGCCTTTATTTACATATGCCTACCAATTGATGCAAAAGCAAATGCACATCATCGCAGAACATGTGCAATGCATAACCGATCCACTTATTACTGTAGGTGATTACAATATAGAATCTTCTTCTTGGGAAATGCAACAATTTAAGCAAGAGGCGGGGTTGCTCGCAAGCCGGCGAGGATTTATCCCTACGCGAAAAGACGGTCATTTTGACTTAACGGAAGTCCCCACTGACTATATTTTATTCACACCTCATCTTGAATGTATTTATTTCGAAACCATTATTGGCAAAAAAGA
>JAYTMI010000997.1:0-1542 GCA_043728625.1 Saprospiraceae bacterium
TAACCAAAAATAACCGTTCTTATCTTGAATCATTGAACGCACTCCACCCGCTCTGCCATCTGGAAGTATTGAAAGTTCTTTTTCATCAAACCACAAAAATGATTTTCCATCATATCGAAAAGCACCTGCCACAAAGGTTCCAAACCAAATATTTCCGTCTTTGTCTTTGTTAACTCCGAAAGCCCCATAAGGGCTATCGCTATTAAATGGGCTAATTAGCGTGTCAATTCCAAAGGCTTTTTTTAAGTCTTTTCGTGGTAATTTTAATTGAAAAAGAGAATCTCCATCATAACGATATAAATCGTTTGCATTGTAACCAAACCACAAGTCAGTAGGATTCAGTTTCCATTGGTTATAAGACGATTTTATTGCCTTTAAAGTAGTGAATTGCTTTCCGTCAAATTTGCTTATTCCTTCGGGTGTTTCAATGTATATATTTCCGTCAATATCTTCTTGAATACCACGTATTGTATTGTTCACTAATCCGTCTATTGTTGTAAACAGTTTCAACCGGTTTCCGTCTAAATAATATATACCGTTTCCATTACTACCAAACCAATATTTTCCTTTTGAGTCTTGAAATATTTTCCAAATTTGATTATCAAGTTCAGAAGCTGTCTTGCCGATTTCGAGCGTTTTTGTTTCAGCCTGTTTGTGCTCAGAATTCACCTGTCCACTGCAAGAAAGTATGTTACTTGACACAAAAATTATTAAGACTATTTTTATTGAGTTAATTACCATTTCTGTTTTTTTAAGTTCGGTCTTTAAGGTTGCCGCTAACGTGAGTTTGTGAAAAAACCTCCTCCCATAAATATACACACTCTGTGCATATTTAAGCAGCAGCAGCAATATTTATTTCGTGTAAATTACTACATGCAATTTATTACCGGAAACAACCGCCATCAATCCTACTTCAGCACGCTTGAAGACCAGGTAGCAGCAGATAATCCCGTAAGGCTTATTGATGCTTTTATTGATAAACTTGACCTGGCTAAAATGGGTTTTACCAAAACTGTTCATAAGAGCGAAGGCCGCCCACCTTATGCTCCCGCTGTGCTGCTAAAACTTTATCTCTATGGCTACCTCAATAAAATTCGTAGCAGCCGCAAGCTTGAAAAAGAGTGCAGCCGCAACAAAGAATTGGAGTGGCTCTTGCAAAATCTTCAGCCCAACTACCACACCATAGCCGACTTTCGTAAAGTACATGCGGCGCCTCTTAAATCTATGTTTCGTCTCTATGTGCAGTTTCTTTCGGATGCAGATCTGCTGGGCAAAACAACCATCGGCATTGATGGCAGTAAGTTTAAAGCGGTGAACAGCAAGAAAAATAATTTCAACCAGAAAATGATTGACAAGCACCAGCAGTTTATAAAAGACAAAACAGAAAAATACCTGCAGGAGCTTGATGAAATGGATAACGATGAAAACAAAACAGGCGCCGATGATCTGCAAATAAAAAAAGAAAAGATAAAACAAGGATTGGAAAAATTAAAAGAGCGCACCATAAAATATGATAGCCTCCAGGAAAAATTAAATGCTACA
>JAYTMI010000998.1:0-6453 GCA_043728625.1 Saprospiraceae bacterium
CGCAAGTTAGTTTGTCGGCGCGTCGTTTCCTGCAAATCTTTCTGAATTTGTAGTGTTTCATTAGGCGAAGCTGCTTTTTGCAAAGCCCGTTTGAGTTCGTTGATGCGTTTTTTGGCTTCTTTTATTTCCGATTCGGCAGCAAAAATTTTGTCTTCTGCCCATTGTTCGAGTTTTTGGGCTTCACCATTCAAAATATGTGCATTGCGTTCAAGGCTGCCTTTGAGTGCTAAATCCGCTTGTTGTGCAATATTGTTTTTCAAAACATCGTGCATGCCCGTCGGAATATCCAAAAGGCTTTTCGATTCCGTTCCCGCAAGCGAAAACATACGACGGCATTGTTCATCATCTAAAATCTCCCCCTCAGTAGTTAGACCCGATAACAAAAGAAAATCTTCTGTTTCAAGCGATTCGATGCGGTAATGTTGCGCCATCAAACAGCCTAATGTACCAATCAGAGATTCCAAAACATTGATTTTGGGCTGTGCATTCGAGCAATCAAATACCACATGACCCGACAATACTGAGGGGGTCGTTTTGAATTGTTCTAAAAGGCTTTGCGCCAAAGGATGCCCAAAACGATAGAGCTGTGCATGAGTCGGTAATTGGTCAGAAGGCACATTATAGGGCAAAAATTGGTATTGCCCAAGCGGAATTTTAAGCGTATCGTTGGGTGTGCATTTCAAAACAAAAGTATGATCATTCGTAAAATCGGCATACACCGCCAATGCAAAACGGGTAAACTGCCAAAATTTCGCCTCAAACGCAGAGAGTTTTTTGAGGCTTTCCAATTTGATTTTATTCAAAACATCTTCATCAAAATTAGCCAAAAGTTGTTGGTGCGTTTGTTCAAGCCTTTCCGTAATCGGTGTTTCCAATTCAGCGCGTAAAGCGTCAAAAGCTGCATTGATTTCAGCTTCGGAACGGCAGTTTTGGTATATTTTAGCGATACGTTTTTCAAAATCAACACCCCCTTCAATACTACCTAAAACCTCATCAGAAGCGCCAAAAACGCCATTAAAAAGTTTAAACTTTTCATCCAACAATTCATAAACCCGAATATCGGCAGCATTACGACTGTTTTTGAAATTAACGACGACAACATCAAACTTCTGTCCATAGCGATGACAGCGACCAATACGCTGCTCAATCCGTTGTGGATTCCAAGGCAAATCATAGTTGACAACAAGCGAACAAAATTGTAAATTGATGCCTTCGGCAGCCGCTTCTGTGGCAATCAAAATAGCCGCTTCATCACGAAAATGCTCAGTCAAAGCCGCCCGTATATCCGCTGCACGGCTACCTGATATGCGGTCACTTCCTTTATGTTTTTGTAGCCATTTTTGATAGATGCTTGTAGAATCCGAGTCATTATTTGAGCCATTGAAAAGCACTATTTTGCCTTTATAACCACTTTTATCCAAAATATCGCGGACATAAGTTTGAGTTCTAACAGATTCTGTAAAAATCACCGCTTTTTCAGCCGCACCGAGTTCACGCATTTTTTGAAAACCCGAATGTAGTGCTGCGACTAAATTATCCCCTTTTGAGTTTTGCTGAATACTTTGTGCTAAGGTGTGAAACCCACGAACTTCTTCTAACTCTATCCAAATTTCTTCTAATTCTTGTTGTGAATAAATTTTGGTATCACCCTTATCTGACTCATCAAAATCAGGGTCATCGTTCCACTCGTCTTTAAGTTCCTGACTGGTTTCAAAATCATTTTCCCATTGTTCACCCCCCTCAGTATTTTGCAACGCTTCTTGTTTCTCTAAGAGCGTTTGGAGCTTTTCCGCTAACCCACGAAGCGTTTCTGCAATAGCAAAAGTCGAGGAAGCCAACAATTTTCTCAAAATCAAAGTCATCAAACTGCGTTGGCTATTGGGCAAAGCATAAAGTTGTGGTTTTCGCAGATAATCAGAAACTTTCATATAAAGTTCATGCTCATTATCTGCGGGCGTAAAAACGTGCGTAATGCAAAGACGTTCCGTGTAGCGAATATACTCGCGCACTTGCGCCCTCAAAGTGCGTTTGCAGATAGGCGCAATGCGGCTTTTGAGTTCTTCAAACTGTACATCATTTGTTATTTTGGCGTATTGTTGTTTGAAACTCTTTTGGTCGCCAAAAATATAATCATCAACGAGGCTCACCAAACCGTAGAGTTCCATCAAAGAATTTTGTAAGGGCGTAGCAGTCAAAAGAATTTTGGGTCTGTTTTGAAGGGCATCTTTAATCGCGTTCCCGATTTTATTATCCTTTCGATAAACATTTCTCAAACGATGCGCTTCATCAATGATAACCAAATCCCATTCCGTCCGACTGACATAAGCTTCTTTGGAACGGATAAATTGAAAAGAACAAATCAGTACCGTATTGTCTTGATTGAAAGGATTGAAATTGCCTTTTTTAACACAATCATCAAACGACTTTTTCTCTAAAATAACAGAAGGTAGAAAAAATTTATCCGCCAATTCCTGACTCCATTGTTTTCTCAAATTGGCAGGTGCAATAATGAGAATACGTCTTTTCCGTTCTGCCCACCGTTGCGAAATAACGATACCCGCTTCGATAGTCTTCCCCAAGCCCACTTCATCTGCTAAAACAACACCTTGTGACAACGGCGAACGCAAAGCAAACAAAGCCGCATCTACTTGATGTGGATTCAAATCAACTTGTGCATCAGAAAGTGAAGCCGTGATTTTGTCTAAATTATCGGCATCATCAAACCCCTCAGTAGCCACCTTTGAGGCGAACCGTTGTGTGAGTTCATAAGCGAAGTATTTGGCGTGGTAATTCGTCCAGAGCATAAAATCTGTTTTAGAGGTATTCCGTTCAAAGTTTATATATTGCAAAAAAACTAATTTTTTATTGCGCTTACAAATTAATAGTAACATTTCTAACAATTTCGCTAAAACAAGACTTTTCTATTTTATTGCGATGTAGAGATTGTGTTATTCTTTCGATAAATCCAACTATAAATTTGGAAGGCGGATACACGTGTACGAATACAAACACGTGTGCAAAAAACATGGATATACGCAAACGTACACGTGTAAAACAGCCAAAATAGAGCGTACACATGGACGTGTACGTGTACAATGCTTATTTTTTTGATAAAAAACCAGAATGTATGGATTTGCCGTTTTAGGATTTACACTGTATTAAATGCGTTTTTAAAATGCTAAAATAATATTTTTTTTACGTTAAAAAAATGTTTATTTAATGAAACGATTCTATATTTGACCCAAGTTTTAAAAATCAAAATAGAACGACTATGCCTAAGACGAACCTTAAAGCGGCATTGAGCCATCTTGCCGATATATCGCCTACAACAATGGGCGACTCGCCTACGCTGCAACGAGCGAGTAAAAAAGCCATAGAAATAGTGCTGAACCCAGCAACGGAAAGAAATGCCGTTTTCCAACATTCCATCCTTTGTCAGACTTTTTTGCCTTACAAAAATCCTGGCGATGATGTGCGTGATGTTCAGAAACGGCAAGGTCGCGCGGTGTTGTCTTTGGAAGCGGGTAGTATTTTTAATCCAAACTTAGAAGTTTTTGAAAAGGTCGGTTTGCCTTATGGCGCAAAAGCCCGCTTGATTTTATCTTATATCAGCACACAAGCTGTTCGCCAACAAAATCCCATTGTTGATGTGGAAAATAGTATGACCGCTTTTATCAAACGGATTGGTTTGAACGCCGATGGTGTGACGATAAGATTGGCGAAAGAACAGCTGAAACGGCTTGCTGCAACACGTATGTCTATTGGTTTTGTCGTAGATGCCGCAACACGGCGAGGTATGCAAACCAACCTCAATTTGATTCAAAGTTTTGATGTCTGGTTTCCCGAAGATTCACGCCAAAAAACGATGTGGAGTTCGCAAGTAAAGCTCTCCGAAGAATATTTCAATAGTCTTATAAACCATGCTATACCGTTAGATGAACGCGCATTAGCCGCCCTTTCCAATAATGCGCTCGCTTTGGACACTTACAGTTGGTTGGCACAAAGACTCCACCGTGTCAAAATAGGACAACCCGAATTTGTGCATTGGGAGGGTTTGAAAGAACAATTTGGCGAAGGCTATGCAGATATGTTTAAGTTTAAACAAAAGTTTAGACAGACACTCAAACTGGTTTTGAGCCAATACAAAGATGCCAAAATTGAAGAGGACAAAAATAAGGGCTTTTTCCTTCAACACTCCCCTACCCCTATTCCATTTTCTCAATTTCAAGGGCTTAGTGTCGCAAAACCTAAAAATGACGAGCAAACGAAGTTGAAATTATTCTAACGTGAGTTTGGGTAGGTTTTAGATTCTGCTAAATACCCAATGGATAGGCTGACGGCTAAAATCATTAGTATCAATGCCTTTTGTTTTGATAACGTGAATTTGGGTAGTTTTTGCTATTAGAGCCTTATGAAATCTATTGAAATCGTGTCGTTTTTGGGTGTATTTTTTAGGTGTTCTTGAAAAGTAACGTGAGTTTGGGTAGGTTTTCGATTCGTTTAGGCGTTGTTTTATCAAGTGTTTTTTATAAAATCAACCCTTTATAAATAAATATTTTATTTAACGTGAGTTTGGGTAGGTTTTGAACCAATGTATAGTCTGATTTCGCCATTTACAGTCAATTTCTCACTTAAAATCGTGTTGATAAATCAAATTTGGACATGAGTAGTGTATAAATTTCAATATTTAACTAATTGATTATTAATTTTTTAGTTAAAAATGAAAGAAGAGAGGATGTTTTCATATTTATAGTTATTAACGAGAGTATGGGTAGGTTTTTGCAAGTTATTAACGAGAGTATGGGTAGGTTTTTGCAAAGAAAACAACGTGAGTATGGGTATATAAACCTATAATACTTCAGATAAGAAAAACAGATAGCTATTTTCAAAAAAGTTGAAAATTTTGTGGGCTAAAAGAAAAAAATATTAAGCACCAACGGCGCGGCGGCTTTAAAATGCCGTTTTTACTCATTTTTTATCATTCTAAGAAGAAATTACTTATAAAACAATGATTTACACATTAGGCGGAATTAAAGGCGGTACAGGAAAATCTACGATTGCTACCAATTTAGCGATTATGCTGTCACAAGCAGGGCGTGATGTTTTGCTTGTTGACGCTGACGATCAAGGGACTTCTACCCTATTCACGGCAAGAAGAAATGAAATGTTGGAAAACAAAGCGGGCTACTCTGCGATCCGACTGCGCGAAATGGATGTCTATCAGCAAGTCCTCAACATGAAAGAACGGTTTTCTGACATTGTGATTGACACAGGTGGGCGTGATACAAAAAGTCAACGGTCTGCTTTGGTCGTTTCAGATGTGTATATTCTGCCGTTTCGTCCACGTTCTTTTGACATTTGGACACTCTACGATTCGATTGATTTAATTGAAGATTGTCGTATGATAAATCCAAAATTAAAGGCTGTTGGTATGCTCAATCAAGCCGATTATAGAGCGAGTTCAGAAAATGAAGAGACAAAAAAGCTTTTTATCGAAGACGAAAAGATTATAAAATCTTTGACCCTTTTAGATGCCCCCCTCAGTACGCGGAAAGCTTTTGCAACAGCAGCGGCAGGCGGACTTGCCGTCGTAGAACAAAAAAACAAAGACCCAAAAGCCATTGCCGAAATTCAACGGTTTTACGATTTAGTCACAAAATTGTAATTAAATTAGTTAAAATAATGTTTTTAAAATATTTTTTTAACGGTATAAAAATGGTAATTTTACATTATTAAAATGTAATTTAATAAAAATTAAAACTTTAACATCATGGCTTCATTACTCAGCAGACCACAGTTAGACATTGAGAAATTCATCAACAAAGGCGGTACATCTACAAATGTAGCCCCCCTCAGTACAGATGAACCGAAAGCACGCAGACAACGTGGTCGTCCCAAAGGCAGCATACAAGAAGAACCACCTGCACGAGTTGAAATGAGGATTCCGCCACGTATTCTCGAAAAGATTGACCGTGTGGTGTTAGAAGACCCGACCTTGACTTCTCGTCATGCGTGGTTGCTCAAAGCCATACTTGAAAAAGTTGAAAGAGATTTAGGCAATATTGATTAAAATACGTTTTAATAACATTTTTTTAACGGTATATTAATGGTTTTATACCGTTAAAAAAATGTTATTAAAACAGTATAAATATCGTCTATCTCGAATAGACAAACATAAAATCGTTATTTGGAGGTATTGATTATGCCTAGTAGGGAACACATCGCAAACTATACCGCAATGCAATGAAACAGAAGCTTCTGAATTATATCCATTTCAAATTCAAAATATTTTTTTAACGGTATGTTAATGGTTTTATACCGTTAAAAAAATGCAATAAAAACGGTATGAATATTAACCAAGCCCAACAAATTCCTCTTGCTACCTTACTTTCACGGCTTGGTTACAGACCCGTGAAGACTTACAAGGGTGGGGTAGAGTTGGCTTATTATTCC
>JAYTMI010000999.1:0-6581 GCA_043728625.1 Saprospiraceae bacterium
TGTCTATGATTCTAACGGTATTATGCGCGAAGTGGAGGGCGAAGGTGTCATTGGTTTGTTGCCTATTTTAGCACCAAATGAGTCGCATCAATACATTTCATGGTCACATTTGTTTACCGATATGGGCAAAATGCACGGCTATTACACCTTTGTTAGGCAAATTGACGGCGAGTCGTTTCAAGTCGTGATTCCAGAATTTCATTTGGTTGCACCTTATAAATTGAATTGACGTTCAATAGAAATATGGTTTTTGCGTTTAGAAACCATTATTTCACATTCTCATTCATTCCTTTCCTTTTTTATGAAAAATAACATTTTTATCGCCCTTTTTCTGGCTTTTACTTTCTTATTGACCGCTTGCGGAAAAGAAAAAATCGTTTTTGAAAAAGAGTATCCTATCCCAAACAGTGCGTGGATTTACGCCGATACGCTCAATTTCGCTTTTGATATTGTGGACACGATGGCACTTTATGACATTGTGGTGCATATAAAACATCGGTCGGACTATGGTTTTCAGAATCTTTATACCCGAATTTCTACAAAATTTCCAACAGGTGACAGAAGAAGTCAAACCTTAAATTTCGACCTTGCCGACAATACAGGCAAATGGATGGGCAAAAAAAGCGGTGCCAATCGTGATTTTGAAGTCAAAATTCAAGAAAATGCTTTTTTCAACCAAACAGGTCAACACGTTATTACGCTTGAACAAATGATGCGGGTGTCTTCCCTTTCTGGCATCGAACGTATTGATTTACAAGTGATTGATAAAGGTGATAAGCGGAAATTGGGAGAAGAAAATCAAGGAAAAAAGGTTAAGAAATGACCTTTTTAAAAACAAATAAAAATATTTCAATCAGTATAAATCAGTGATTATTATGAATTTAGAAGCAAAAATTCAAAAAGACCTCATTACGGCTATGAAAGCCAAAGACGAAAAGGCTTTACGTGCTGTGCGCGCCATCAAATCGGCAATTTTATTGTTTAAAACAAGCGGCTCAAATGCGGAACTTGATGAAGATGCCGAAATAAAAATGTTGCAAAAAATGGTCAAACAGCGCAAAGAATCGCTCTCTATTTTTGAACAACAAGGACGTGAGGCATTGGCACAAACCGAACGCGAAGAAATCGAAGTGATTGAGCAATATTTGCCACAACAATTGAGCGAAGATGAAATCGAAGCGACGATAAAAAATATCATTGCAGAAACAGGCGCAACGGGTATGAAAGACATGGGTAAAGTCATGGGTGCTGCCAATAAAGCCTTTGGAGGACGTGCAGAAGGGGCGGTTATTTCAGCTATTGTTAAGCGTTTATTGGCTTAGTTTTTTATACGAACTAATTTTGTCTGCCAAATATTATTTTATTGAACAGCATTTATGTTCGGGGAACTTTTGAAGTTCCCCGAACATGGTGTCCGAATCGAAATAATATTTTGAACAAAAAATGAGCCGTTAACCTTTTCTGATACAGCCTCTTATATCAATAGACAAAAATGATGGAAGAAAAAATAATTTTCAACGTCGAAGACATTGATTTTGAACTCCAAAATACTGAGGGGGTCATTTCGTGGATTGAAAAAGTGGTTGCTTTAGAAAAAAAGCGCATCGGCGGCATCAGTTATATTTTTTGTAGCGACGACTACCTCCACAAACTCAATGTTGAGTACCTCGACCACGATACATTGACCGATATTTTGACATTTCCCTACAACCGCAGCCCGTTGGAAGGCGATATTTTTATCAGCATTGACCGTGTAAAAGACAATGCGAACGACTTGAACATACCTTTTGAAACGGAACTACACCGCGTTCTCATACATGGTGTGTTGCATCTCTGCGGCTACCTTGACGAGACGGACGAACAAGAGGCTTTGATGCGTCAAAAAGAAGATGAAGCCTTGTTGTTGTATTCAGAATTCAATAAAAATAAATAGTAAAAATGACTTGGCTTAAAGGCGGACCTTTTTATGAATTAAGTTTATTGTTCAAAAATCCAATTGATAAAATAGGATTCATTGAAAATATCCTTGAAATTCTTAGAAATTCTAAATTAAATTTTCAAATATTTGAATCAGATAAAGAATTTGAAGATAAATTGAAGAATTTCATTGAAGGATATAAAGATGATACCGTCACAATAAGAATTTTAAATTTAAATACTAAAATTGATATTGTTGGAAATAGAAAATTTAAATTAAATGTAATAGAACTATCAGAGGAATTAATAGAGGTGAATTTTTGGTTTTATGGAAGCTTATATGATGCTGATGAATGGGAGCAAAAAGGAATTAAAGTAGAAGATAAACCTTATTTCAAAAGGTTTTTAATTGGAACAATCAACCAATTAAATCCAATAATTGCGACAATTGCTTATGAAAATAGTTGTGATTTTGTTTTTGATACAGAAGATACCTATCCAAGTAGTGAATATGTAATTAAGGATTTGTCGATAGAAAAAATTAAGGAAAAGATACAAAGTAATGATTCTTTCGAATATTGTTGGATAAACGGAAAGGAATTTGGGGTAGTTGAAAATATTGAAATTATAAATAGAACATTTTAAATAGCTGAGAGTCAGCCTCAATAAAAAGCGAAATCAGCCTCCTTCTAAATCTTAAAAATCATAAATACATGCTTTACGACCATATCCAAGAAGCCCTCGAATACATCAAGTTATACACTGATTTCTCACCCAAACACGGCATTGTCCTCGGCACAGGCTTAGGCAATTTGACGGATGAAATGTTGATTGCAAGTGAAATTGACTACCAAGATATTCCTCATTTCCCTGTTTCGACGGTTCAAAGTCATAAAGGAAAGCTCGTTTTTGGCTATTTGAATGGCACGGCTGTGGTCGTCATGGCGGGTCGTTTTCACTATTACGAAGGCTACTCGGCGCAACAAGTGACGTTCCCGATTCGTGTTTTGAAGGCTTTGGGCATCGAAACGCTGTTTATTACCAATGTGGCGGGCAGTACAAATGCCGATATTGAAGCAGGTGACATTGTTTTTGTAAGCGATCATATCAATTTGCAACCTGATAATCCATTGCGTGGCGAAAACGACGAAAGGCTTGGCGTGCGGTTTCCCGATATGAAAAATGCTTATGATAAAGGATTGATAAACAAAGGTTTAGAGATTGCAAGACAGCAAGGTATTCAAGCGCATCAAGGCGTATATGTTGCGTTGCAAGGACCTAATTTGGAGACACCTGCGGAGTATTATTACTTGCATCGCATCGGCGGCGATTTGGTCGGTATGTCCACCGTTCCCGAAGTTTTAGTCGCTCGTCATGCCAATTTGAGGACGATGGTGATGTCAATCGTTTCAAATAAATGTTTTCCAATAGAAGAAATAAAGGAGACAACAGTAGACGACGTTATTGCCGTTGCGATGCGAGCAGAACCTAATATGCGCTTGATTATCAAGGAGTTATTGAAATACTGAGGGGGGGGTACTGTCTTAGCTTTTTCTTAGAAAAGCAATCTTTAGTCCCAACAAAATCAATACAACACCCGTAAATTTCTCCTGCCACTTTACAAACGTAGGATGTTGATGTAAAAAATTACCCGCTTTGCCAAACGCAAGGGCAACAAGGGCGTTGACCACAGTTCCTGAAAAATTGAACCACAAACCCAACATCAAAATCAAAAAGCCCATGCGTTCATACTGAGGGGGGACAAATTGCGGCAAAAATGCTAAGAAAAACAAAGCGACTTTTGGGTTCAATACATTGGTTACAACACCTTGTTTGAATACTTCAAAATGCGTTTTTTCTTTTTTAAGTGTTTGAATATCAAATGTTTGTGTTTTTGAAAAAACACTTTTAACACCAATGTAAATCAAGTAGGCTGCGCCTAAATATTTTATCGCATCAAACAAAAAGGCGGATTTTGCGACAATTGCTGAAATGCCTACGACTGCCGCAAATATATGCACCAAACAACCCACCGCAATGCCCAAAGCTGCCATAATGCCCGCCCGAACACCGTGACTTGTCGCATGAGTCGCCACAAAAATCATATCATTGCCTGGCGTAATATTCAGCATCAAGGCAGCAAAAGCAAAAATGCTGAAGGTCTGTATATCCATTGTTTATATAGTTTTTTCTTCCCAAACGGCACAAAGGTTTACAATCATCTCCACCGATTTTTCCATGTCTTGGATTGACACAAACTCATGCCGCGAGTGAATCGCTTGTTCGCCAGCAAACAAATTTGGACAAGGCAGACCCATAAAGGACAAACGCGAACCGTCCGTTCCGCCTCGAATTGAGCCTAATTTAGGTGTTAAACCCGACCGTTTTGTCGCTTCGATGGCGTATTCAGTTACGTGTGGATATTTATCAAGCATCACTTTCATGTTGCGATATTGCTCTTTTAAGGTCAATTCTGCTTTTGAAAATGGATAATGAGCCATCACTTTGTCCATGATACCCCTCAGTATCGTCGCCTTTTCTGCTAATAAAACATCATCAAAATCACGTAAAATGAAGGAAATTTCAGCGTTTTCCAAGCTGCCCTCGATTTTTACAGGGTGAATAAAGCCTTGTTTGCCTTCCGTTGTTTCTGGCGTTAAGTGGTCTTTTGGCAAAGCCGAAACGATGTCAGAAGCAATTTTTATGGCGTTTTCCATTTTGCCTTTGGCATAACCCGGATGTGCTGCCACGCCTTGAATCGTAATTTTTGCACCATCAGCAGAAAAGGTTTCGTTTTCGATGTCGCCAATCGGTCCACCGTCGAGGGTGTAACCGAAATCGGCACCGAGTTTTTGGATATCCACTTTGTCCACGCCACGTCCAATTTCTTCGTCGGGCGTAAACAACACGCGAATTTTGCCGTGTTTTACTGAGGGGGTGTTTAGTAATTGAAAAACAGCATCCATAATTTCAGCCACGCCTGATTTGTCGTCTGAACCGAGCAAAGTCAAGCCGCTTGCGGTAATAATATCGTTACCCATTTGCGTTTTCAAATACGGATAATCCACCAAGCGAATAACTTGTGTCGTATCGTCGGGCAACACAATGTCATGTCCTTGATAATTGGGGTGAACAATGGGTTTTACGCCCGTTCCACTCGCGTCAGGTGCGGTATCCACGTGGCTACAAAAGCAAATCGTTGGTACATTCGGCTTGTCGGTATTGGCGGGAACGGTGGCATAAACGTAGCCATGTTCGTCCATTTCGGCATCTTTAATGCCCATCGCTTTGAGTTCTTCGACCAAAAGACGGCTTAGGTTTTTTTGTTTTTCGCTCGATGGCGTTGTTTCGCTCATCGGGTTGGCTTGTGTATCAATCTGAACGTAACGGAGGAAACGCTCGGCTACGGTGTGTTGGAATTTTAACATAACTATTTAATATTGAATGGTTTATATTGAAAAAGCGTTGAGTTGAGCTAAGATTTAGGAAATTTTTAAAATTTCCTAAACCTATGATAATCAATAAATTATCACCAATTACTTTACATAAATGTTAATAAAAACAGGAAAATGGTCGCTAAAACCGCCTCGATAAATCGGACTTGTATAAGGATGTGATTTGATTTAATATTTAAAACAATTTGATTTTAGTGAAACAAAAGTTTTAAAATGAGTGATTACTTTTTAGAAAAAAATTAATTTTGAGCAAAAATAGAATTTATCGGTCATTTATAAGGATTTAAAAAAAAATACCCTTACGTTATCTGAAAAATTCATTATTCATAACTCATCATTCATCATTAAAAATGCCTATATTAAGCCAAGCCTATTTCGATTTTTTTTCAGAACTCGCACTCAATAATGAACGTGAATGGTTTCATGCCAACAAAAAACGCTATGAACGCGATGTAAAAGAGCCTTTTTTGTGCCTTGTTGAAGCTGTCGTTGCGTCATTACACGACTCTGAACCCGACCTTGGACTCGTTCCATCCAAACAGATGTTGTTTCGTATCAACCGTGATATTCGTTTCGCGAAGGACAAAAGACCTTATAAAGAACATTTGTCAGCGTCCGTTTCGCGCTTTGGCACGAAGGACAAACTCTATCCTGGGCATTATTTACAGGTGTCTTCCGGTGAGTCGTTCTTGGCGGGTGGTGCATATTGGTTTGAAGAAAAAGAGATGTTGTTGCGTGTGCGGCGTTATATTATGGACAATCACGACCGCTTTTTAAATCTACTCAATGCACCAGAATTTGTAGAGAATTGGGAAACCATAAAGGGAGAAACGAATAAGCGACTCACACCCGAATTTGCAGAATTTGCTGAAATCCAACCACTTATAGCGAATAAACAGTTTTATTGGGGTAAAAACATTGACCCAAAAATGGCTTTGCAAGACGATTTCGTTTCTATACTGAGGGGGCATTTCGAAGCAGCTCAACCGATGAATCAGTTTTTAGTTGAGGCGATGTATTTGTAAGTTGGTTATTGGGGATTGGTTATTAGGGACTTAGCCGCCTGACCAATCCCTAATAACCAATAAAAAACGACAGGAGCGTCGAACTCCTGTCGTTGCTTTAGTAAATCACTTACACCGCTTTCCTTTCACCTCTTAATCAAATATATTTTTGCCTCCCGAAGGAGGCGACATGGGTTACAATTCG
>JAYTMI010001000.1:0-2200 GCA_043728625.1 Saprospiraceae bacterium
CGAATACCTCGTACATCAATGCCATATCTTTTATTGTAATAACTGCACCAGTTTTCGCCTGCCACTTTTGACATACCATAGACGGTTTCAGGTGTCCGAATCGTATCTTGCGGTGTGTTGATACGCGGTGTGTTTGAACCAAAAACGGCTATTGTAGAAGGGAAAAAGACTTTCTTTACCTTGTGGTGACGCGCTGCTTCAAGGACATTGAACAAGCCGTCCATGTTGACATTCCACGTTTCTAATGGGTTCAATTCACTTTTGCTAGACATTATAGCTGCTAAATGATAGATATGCGTAATCCTATATCGCTCAACGATATAAGCGATTTTTGCACCGTCGGTTGCATCGAGAATTTCAAAAGGGAGATAATTATTGCCATCTATCGGCAAGTGCAAATCAGAGGCTATCACGTTGTCATGACCATAGTTTTGACGCAATGTTTTTGTCAAAACTGAACCAATTTGACCGTTAGAACCGATGATAAGGATTTTATCTTTTTGCATAATTAAGTGTTTTTAAAATTGTGGTATGTCCGTCAAAAATTGCCAACCTGTTTTGTCTTCATTTATGTGACAACAATATGTGGACAAGCCATTTGTTACCAATAAATACGGCACTTGAAGCGGCAGATTGTAACGGGCGATTTGGTCAAAAGTTGTTTGGTCAATGCGCACATTCGCCGATTTACATTCAACAAGAAAATAGGGTTGAATATTTTTATCATAAATTAAAATATCGCACCTTTTCATTAACTCATTGACTGTCAAACCCTTTTCAACCCGCATTTTACTGAGGGGGGCTTTTTTTTCAGCAATTAAGTAATGAATGACCAATTGACGCACCAATTCTTCAGGCTGCAAGATGACATATTTTTTTCTAACAATGTCATAGACTTCGATTTTACCAGTCTTGTTTTTTTGCGTTTTCAGGCTGCCTTTGTAGCGCAAGAAGTCAATTTCAATAACCATTGTTTTGTTTTTGTAGGGTTGTGTAATAAGGCCAAATGAAATTTTAGTCGCAAAATTTTGTTTTGAATCGAGCACCATGTTCGGGGAACTTTAAAAGTTCCCCGAACATAAATGGCTTCTTCCAAAATAAAATTCGGTTTATGATTTCGCTTAATATCTTTTACACAACCCCTACGAATTAATTAACTTTAAGCGTTCCATCGTCATTCATACGGCGATAAAGCGTTCTTTTGATGACAAATGAATCACGGCTTGTCACAACAAGCGAATCACCCGCACACAGCAACTCTCCACTTTGGAAAGACTCTTGACAAAATGGGCTTTGATTTTCTTTTTCAACCTTGATTTCAACCCCCTCAGTACCTTGCTTCAATTCGTAGCACATTTGACACACAAGTTGTTGATTGTCAATGAAATACTGAATACCACCGTTGTAACCAATACAAGCACTGGCGCGTTTGTTTATAAATTTAGCACCTGTTTTGTGGAATGTATCTTCGGTTGTAACACTGATAAATTTCCATTTACCAGACAGTGTTTCGTGTATTGTTTTCACTGCTGCAGGTGCATTGTCTTCAACAGCAGGCAAGCAAGTTGTTTTTTCTGTACAGTTTGGAAAATTTGGTGAACTTTGACAAGCAAAAAACATAAAAATAGCCGCTATTACTGAGGGGGCTATAATTCTTGATTTTGAATTAAACATCGTAATTTTATTTAGTTGAATGATTAAAAAAGGTGGGTTTAAAAAATTTCGGCTAAAATAGAAAGCCGAATCGTAATCTACATCACGATTCGGCTTTTTATTTTATTAGTGGCAACGTTTCGGAAACTTTTGAAGTTTCCGAAACGTGAACGTGCTTAATATCAAAGTGCCAAAGTAGAATTAGAAACTTGTTTTTTTAGAAGCAAATCAAACATAATTATTAGCATTTATTTGAAAAATTAGATATTGAAACCCTTGAATTGGATACAACTTCCTATATAACGCCCAAATTGGCTGAATACTATTCGGACATTGTTTGGCGATGTCAATATCGTAATAAAAAGGAATGCGGATTTTTGCTTTGTCAAAAGACGAAATCCTTGCTATAGTTCAAGAAATGAAACTTGCAAATTAATACAACTGTTTTATAATATATTTAAAGACTTGTAAATCAATAGAAAGGACGATTCGTTTTGCAAAACGAATCGTCCTTTCTATTGATTTACAAGTCTTTAAATATATTATA
>JAYTMI010001001.1:0-4948 GCA_043728625.1 Saprospiraceae bacterium
CGAAAGGCTTGTGACAAGAAGTTGAAATAAGTGTTTTCCAACATGAAATTAGCTTCAAAAATCGTCTTGTTGCCAAAAGTAAATATGTGGCTAAAAGCAAACAAAGCAAACAAAACAGCCATAAAACCAAGCGGAAAAAACGATTTTTTAAAGTTTTTTCTATTTTTTACATTCAGCACATAAGAAATAAAAACAATCAAACCGATGAGCAACACGCCGCCACCAAGATAGCCTTGTCCTTCGTATTGACCTGCATTAATAGGTAACGTCGGCATCAAAAATTGTTCACCTTGCCCATTAAAAAAGGTGTTGAGGTTGGCTGAAAATTTGCCAAAACCAATTTGTGCCATCGTTGTCGTGGACGTATTAAAATTGCCGACGATATACCATATCAATATCGCCAAAGCCAAGCCCGCCACACTCATTAATCCCTTTAAAACCAAGGGGAAACGCCCTGTTTTTTCTGATTTCCAATATGTGGCAAACGCCAAACCGAAAACCATGAGCAGCAAATATTGATGAATCAAGGCTGTTGTGGCAATGATTTTTAAGAAACTAAAAAACTTCTGCTTTGCCGTCTTGGGTTCAAAATAGATGCAAAATGACCATAAAATGAGCCACTGTGCACACAAATTCATGTGTCCTGTGCGGGTCAAAAGGGCAGGAGAGAGGATGAAAAAAATGGCACCCAAAACCAATTCAATAGGTGATAATTTTAAATCATAAAGGACGGATAGCCCCCTCAGTAATCGGACGGAAAAAACAGCTTGAAGGATGTAACAAGCCAAAAACCAAAAGCCAAAGTATTGAAAATCAAGAGGTAATAAAGGTGATAAAATTTTAAAAGGAATTGCCAGTAACGGAATCGCGCCTGTCAAACCAATACCCGTAATGGTCGGATAATCATAACCTTCGAGCGTACCAATCACAGGGAAATGCCAAGGCGTATTTCTATAAAACTGCCAAGAAACGTACTCCGTCGGACAATCCGCATAGCTCATCAACCAATCGTAATGCGTCGGATTGAGGACGTGTGGCGTGAATTTCAAGAGAAAAACAGCGACTGCAATAGTGATTGCTATGGCGTAAGTACCCCCCTCAGTATTTTTCTTAAAAATCAGAAACATTGTAGATTTTAGTATTAGATTGAGCCTCGATGAAACTATAGAAGGAAATAAGTATTAAGACAATGGATAGTTTTTTCATATCGTATTTTTTAAATTGGGCATAAATGTATAAAAAAACGGTCTTCAAAAATCCATACATTTTCAGCCAATCGCTAAATCCTTAGTTTTCTAAAATAGTAGTTTCAATTTTTTGAGCCTTAGATTTGATAATTTTCAAGAAAAAATCACTGTTTTTTTGTAAAATCGGTTATTTTTGTAAACTTAAAACAACCAACTAAAACAGGCATCTATGAGATTGGAGAAATATAAAGTAAAATCTAACTCCGCCAAAACCGCTTTTGTATTCATAAGTGAAGGACCCAAAGGCAGTATTTTGAAAGGTGTTTACTATTCAAAACTAAAAGTCAAAGGCTATAAAAATCTGTACAATCTTGCTTTTGGCGATAAATTAATAGATGCTGATGATATTGATGACAGCATTGTGACAGATAACGGAGACCGTGAAAAAGTATTAGCAACAGTAGCGAATACAGTAATTATTTTTACAAAACGACATCCGAAAGCTCAAATTTATATAGAAGGAAGTACCGCAGCAAGAACACGTTTGTATCAAATGGCAATCGGTAAATATTTTGCAGAACTGTCTGAAATCTTTGATATTAAAGGAGTTATAGACATGGAATGGTTGCCCTATGAAAAAAACATTAATTATTCAGCTTTTTTAGTCAGTCGTAAAATAGCTAATTATGAAAGAAAAATCTCTCTTTGACGAAAACGCAAAGGTTAAATACGATCCAAAATTAGATGATTACACTAAAAATCATCCGAACCCATTTCCAAGAAAAATGGCATTGGCGAATTTAATGTTTGATAGAATTGCGTTATACCAAAAAAACAGTAAAAAACAACAACCGCTATTGACCTCTTTACAAACGGAGTTACTATATCTCTATGTCCAAGAACCGACTGAAAAACAGAGGAAACAATTAGACGTTTTTCTGTTTTACCTTTTTTCTGATGATAACTACGATTTAGAACCCAAACAAAAGGATTTACAGCCTAAAAAGAAATTAGCTGTAAAACGCAACCAACTTACGCCTTTTCAAAACAAGTTGCTAAATGTGTATGACCGAGAACCAACAGAAGAACAGATGCTGAAACTAAAAGATTTTCTGTTTCGACTGTTTAATAATCTACTTAACAAATTTGATACTAAACCAGAAGTAGAAATGACACCATAAAATAGAAAAAAAAGTGTCGGTAAGGCAGAATTGTTTTACACTAAAATGAATAGTGGATAGCTTTTCTGCACCGTATTTTTTAAATCGAGCCTTTTTACGGAGAGGTGTTCACTTTTCACTTTCCAAAGCATCCCAATATTCTACCGCCCTACGTGTGTGTGGAATACAGATTGAGCCACCCACCAAATTGGCAATAGCATACACCTCAAAAATTTCGGCTTCCGTCACACCCAACTCGTGGCACGTACCAATGTGATATTTGATGCAATCGTCGCACCGCAAAACCATGGAAGCGACAAGCCCCAACAATTCTTTTGTTTTCACATCAAGCGCACCGTCTTGATACGTTTGGTTGTCGAGTGACCAAAAACGTTTGAGGACTTTGTTGTCCACGCTCAGAATGCGGTCATTCATTCGCTTGCGGTATTCGTTAAATTCTGTAACTGCTGACATGTTTTTTTATATTTTAAGTACATAAAATCATCATAGTTATGCCTTGCCACGATTGCGCAAACGCCAAACGGAGACCAAAAGCCGCCCCGCCAGAAAGAGTGCCGAGATAATGGCGGCAACGACAAAAAACAAGAATTCGCTTTTGATATAATTGAGCAGAGACTCGCGTTTGGCGGCATTGCCCACGCTGTCCAACAAAATATCAGGGTCACCGCCATCAATCCAGACATTAAAACTTTGGATTTGTGTCATTAAAGTCGCAACGATGGCGATTGTAACAAGAACAAAACCGATTTTTGCATACTGCCAAGTCGCAAGGAAAGTGTATTTTAAGAAAAACGTATAACGTGCAAAGGTGACGAACAGAACGATAGTGGCAATATTGACCCCATTGAACTTGTATGCAGGGAAATTTGTCCAAATCGGGTACATCACAACCGTAACGATGACCGCCGTAACGACCCACCAAATAGCTTCGAGTAAAATTTTATTGCTTGTCATATAATGCTTGAATGAGTAATTTTTATAATAATGAATACTGAGGGCGCGCAAATGTAGCTAAATTCCTAATTCCTAATTCCTAATTCATTACTGCCGTTGGCCATCTGTTCATATTCCACAGCCTTCACCACATTACCGAGTTGCCGATAAGCGACCGAAATATTAATCGCATCTTGTTTATCGTAGCGAATCGCTAAGGATTTGGTCAAAACGTCAATCAATTTTTGAGGTTGATTGGACATGCCATAAGCCGTGCCGAGATAAGACATAGCAACAACATCGGTCGGATCAAGTTCAATCGCTTTGCTTAAATATTCGATGGATTTAGGCAAATTGTTTTGTTGTTGCCCCACCATTTTACCGCCTTCACGGTAAACGAGTGCGAGATTTGTTTTGGCATCTTTAAATTGTGGGTCGAGTTTTAAGGCTGTATTGTAGGAATCAATGGCTTTATCAAAATCTTGAAGATAAAAATAGCCATTGCCCATGAGCAAATACGGGTTTTTCATGGTCGGATGAATCTCCAAAGCCTTGTTTAGATGTCCAATAGCTTCTGTTATTTTAGCTTTTTTCTCAATAGTATTAGGCGAATTTTTAAAATGTTCAATCATTTCACCACCCACTGACGTTTGCAATTTGGCTGAATTAGGTGACGTTTCGATATCCGTTGTAAAGATGGTGTAATTGTCTTTCCAAGCAGTATTGCGGGTAAAAGTCTTCAAACTAAACAACGCAACGATGACGAAAATCACTCCCAAACCTTGACGAGTGACACCTGTTTCTATGTCTTTTGACCCTAATTTTGCTAATAAAACAGCCAAAACAAGGCAGAAACCAAGTGACGGCATAAACATAAACCGTTCAGCCATATTCGTACCGACTGGAAAAACGATGTTTGACACAATGGACAAGGTGATAAGAAAAAACGCAATACCAAAACTAATGAGGCTGCGATTTTTCAACCCCCTCAGTATCAAAGCAAAAAGACCGACATAAACGGCTATACTTAACAGCACTTGCCAATCGCCAAAAGACATGATGCCGATGTGACGTGGATAATAGTCGTGTGTCAAAGGATGCGGAAAGATGAGGAGTTGGACATATTTGCCAAGCGTATAAGTAATCGTTGCGAATTTTTCAGAGAAATCAAAAGGCACATAAGTGTTGCCGACGAGTTTCAAAAAAGGGTTGTTCATCAACTCCATTTGCTCGCCGCCGAACTGATTGCCGATGACAGCCCCCCTCAGTATCATAAACAAAACAGCGGCTGCCAGAAACGGAATTGTTTGTTTTATAGCCGTAAAAGCGTCAGTTTTCAAGAAAAACCAATAAATTAAAGGCGTAATGACCACAAAAGTGATGGCGTTTTCCTTTGATAATAAAGCGATGAAAAATAAGGCAAAGGCAATAATTTGGTTTTTAAAACCACTATTTTCAAACGCTTTGAGCGAAAACCAAACGGCGGCGAGGCTACCAAACAGAGTCATAATTTCGTCTCGCCCTTTGATATTTGCTACGGCTTCGGTATGAATTGGATGTGCTGCAAAAAGCACAGCCGCGATAAAAGCCACGAGCATCGGATTGTATATTGATGCTGAATGAGTGCCGTTGTTATTTCGATAATTC
>JAYTMI010001002.1:0-2472 GCA_043728625.1 Saprospiraceae bacterium
AGTAGAAATCGAACCAACCAGGAACTGAAAGGCTTTTTTCTCTATTTCTTCGCCACTGCTTGATATGTTAGAAGCAGGCACTGAATCAAGCACATTTTCTTGCAGATTGACTGATTTTGGACGCGGCGGTAAAGGATTGCGAATCGTTTCTGTGATATGAACGTAGGGCTGATAGATGTTTACCCGCGTCAAATCCATGATTTTATTAGGCAAATTGATGATATTGGTGTGAATATCTGCCGCTTTTAACTTTATATCGAGAAGTTGACCACGCACTTTGTCGTCTTTCATAAAATCAATATCACGGAGGTGGATTTGACCAAAACGGATGTCAGTTACCTTTTTTGCGAAAGGGCGTTTCTTTTTATTTGGTGGGTCGAAATAATCTATAATAAACTGAAAATTGTCATCATATTGTCCAACATTACGATGCAACCGTATTTTTGCATTTTCCAACCTCACAGCATCAAGTTGTATGATTTGCCAAGCTAAATTGAAATAATTGACATCAATACGTAGGCGTTCAACATTCAATAGCGTATCGTTTTGGGCATTCTGATTACCAATATAAACATTTCCGATGCTGATTTCATCAAAAAAATCGAGTCGAAAATCACCGATTTCAACTTTCGTCTGGAGTTCTTTTGATAGGAAGGCTGTTGTTTTCTGGATAGTCCAATGTTGTACAACCGGGACTTGAATGAGAGCTGCAAACAGTAAAAACAGAATGACAAAAATACCTAATGTACGCCCCAAAAACCGTGAAGTACGACGTACAAAAACCCATTTGCGCTTCTCATCGAAGTCTGGTTTGTGTTCTGAAGGTGTAAGTTCTGTATTTTCGTGTGTTTCTGACATTTTTTGAACGGCTATACTGAGGGGGCTTATATCTCAAGTTGTTTTAACTCAAGTATTTATAAACCTTTGGTTTTAAATAAGTTAGACAAATTTTAATGCTAAAAATATAAAAAAATCAGTTTTATTTTTTTAAAGTGTAAAGTTACAGTTTTTACCCCTGTCATATCATAGGTTAACATTTTTTTAAAACAAAATTCTCGTTTTAGCATTACACATTATTATGTAGGCATAAATATTTTTCAATTTCTAATTTTAGTTTCAAAATGCAACTTTCTGAAAATCAACCATTTACGAAAAGAGTTTTAGTCATCGGTCGGCAAGAATTACAATTAGCCAGTGTCCTAAACTATCTCTACGAATCCCGTTTTGATTCGATTGGTGTACTTCAAAACGATGAAGCATTGCGTTTTTTTGACGAACACGAACCTCATATATTCATTATTAGTAGCACTGTTGACGACGAATCAAAACAGTTTTTAAAACAACATTTTCTTAAAATCAAACCTAATTTAACCGTTTTAGAACTTTCTGGTGGCGTTTCTGCACTAAAATTGCTTTTAGAAGAAACTAATATTATTTGAACATAATAACTTGAAAAATGCTGCTTTTTGATATACACCAAACACATCTGTATTATTGAACGAAACGTATAAAATCAACAGCAGGTAACAAAATAATGGTTTATTTTCGACGAAAAGGAAGTGGATCCCATCCACAATCGCAACTTTTTATATATTAAACACTCTTTTTTCGTTAAAGATTAAGACGACTTTCAGAAAACCGATGCTTCAACATTTTTACATTATTAGAAAATATTATAAAAAAATATGAAAGGAACAATAATCACAATCTTTTTTATCTGCATAAGTTTAAATATTTTTGCAAAAAACATTGATTATCAACGTTTTGAAAAGGACTCTACCCCTACCATATTGACTTTTGAGCAATTAAAACCGTTTTTGACAACTGAAAGTGATACCGTTTTCATTATCAATTTTTGGGCGACATGGTGCGCTCCTTGCGTCGCAGAATTACCTTTTTTTGAAAAACTAACCACAGATTTAGAAGGTAAAAAAGCAAAAGTCATATTAGTTAGTTTAGATTTTAAATCTCAAATAAAAACCAAACTTTTGCCGTTTTTGAAAAAAAAACGTTTACAATCTGAAGTTCTCGTTTTGGTTGAAAGTAATCCCAATGCTTGGATTCCCAAAGTCCATGAAGAATGGTCAGGTTCAATCCCTGCAACTTTGATTTTTGATAAAAACAAACGTCAATTTTATGAACAAAATTTCGAAAAATATAAAGATATAATAGAAATAATTACGCCCTTTATTCTTATAAATAATTGATTAACAATATTTTGTAAATATTTTAAATTTCAACTGTCATGAATAAATTTATCAAACTTTCTTTCCTTGCTGCATTCGTTGCACTTTCTTTTACCCTACCAAATGTAGGCGGTTACCAAATCGGTGACACAGCCGAAGACTTCACTTTGAAAAATATTGACGGCAAAATGGTATCTCTGAAAGACTATAAAAACGTCAAAGGATATATCGTCGTTTTCACTTGCAACGGCTGCCCTTACGCACAGGCTTATGAGCAACGGATCAT
>JAYTMI010001003.1:0-19643 GCA_043728625.1 Saprospiraceae bacterium
TATCGATCGTTTGAGCTGCTTCAATGTCCTTTTTGACTTCATTTATCCACAAATCAACCGCTTTTCCGCCATTTCTAGGGATTTGACGACCCAAAACGGCTTGGGCTTGTATGCCAGTTGTGCCTTCATAAAGGCTCATGATGCGGACATCGCGTGCCAATTGTTCCAACTCAAAGTCTTCAGTATAGCCATAACCACCTAAAACTTGAACGCCTTGATTGGTAGCAAGCGTGCCCATTTCAGCACCAAAGGTTTTGGCAACGGGTGTGAGCAGCTCCAAAAGGTCGTTGTAGTGTTGTTTTACTGAGGGGTCTTCTTCGACGCGTTCTAAGTCCAAATATTTAAAACATTGTAAAATAAGGCATAAACCGCCTTCCATGATGGCTTTTTGAAACAACAACATGCGCCTCACATCTGGATGATGAATGATGGTTGTCGGTTCGCCAAATGCACCTTTTTCGTTCATTCGCCGCCCTTGTGGACGCTCATTGGCATATTGTAAAGAAGCATAGTAAGCTGCCGATGCTATGTGAATACCACCCAATCCTACGCCGAGCCGCGCCCCGTTCATCATCAAAAACATCTGTGGCAAACCTCTATTTGGTTCGCCGAGCAGGTAGCCGATGCAATCGTCTTTTTCTCCAAAACCTAAGTGCATGGCGGGCGTTGCTTTTTGCCCCATTTTATGGTAAATGCCGATAGAACTGACATCATTTGAAATCAATTGCCCCCCCTCGGTTGCTTCGTTCCTCGCAATGACTTCGAGTCTTTTTTTAGGCACGATAAAGAGCGAAATGCCTTTTGTCCCTTTTGGCGCACCATCAATACGCGCTAAAACGAGATGAACAATATTATCGGTCACATCATGATCACCTGCCGAAATGAATATTTTTTGACCTTTAATTTTATAACTACCATCTGGTAGAGGCGAAGCCGTCGTCGCCACATCAGACAAGGAACTACCCGCTTGAGTTTCGGTTAAACACATGGTACCTGTCCATTCACCAGATAGCATTTTGAGTGCAAACGCTTGTTTTTGCTCTTCTATACCGAATTTGATAATCAAATTGGCTGCACCTTTCGTCAAATCGGAGTACATAATAAAGCTGTTGTGCGCTCCGCCGCCGATAAACTCTGCAGCCGCATTGACGACTTTTGGCAGTTGTTGCCCATTGTATTCAAAAGGAAAAGGAGCTGATAACAAGCCAGTTTCACTAAACGCCTTGTAAAAATCATGAACGCCTTGATGCACTTTTACCTCACCATTGACCAATTCAGGTTGATGACGGTCGGAGTCAGCAAAAGCCGGTTTCATGATTTTTTCGGCAATATCAGTCATAGCATCTAAGACCATTCCGAAGGTTTCCTTGTCGTGGGCATTGAAAAATTCATAATGCGTTAAGGTTTCAACGTCAAGGACCTCGAAGAGTATAAAGTCAATATTTCTGCGGGAAAAATGCTTTTCAGCCATGATGGTTTAATTTAATTTACTACTATTATTAATGGTATTATAGGTAATTTAAAAATTGTATTGATATAATAATTATGTCAAAAAAAATGAAAAAAAATCCTTAAAAAAGTGACTCAACATCTTTTTTACGTTTAAATTAGCGTGTTATTATTTCATGCGCTTCATCCAGTTGTTGTCTTCTTTTTGAGCAATATCAACGATTTTACGCATAAAACGCATCATAGAAAGAAAAAGTAAATAGCCAAATGTCAAGACCATAAAAATCCATCGAAATGTTCCTGCCTCATGTATTGTCATATTAGAAAAAAGATATGCAAAGGCACCGCTCAAAACCATTAAAGCTGCATAAGTCGGAATTGACCGCGTCCAGTATAGGTTCATATCTTTGGTTGAAAGACTTAAAACACTATTGAACATGGCAAAAAGAAGAATAGATGTGCCTGCGATGATCCAAAAAGCCTGTCCTGCAATGTCCGCTAAGTTTGTCCATTTTAAAATTTTTGCTATAAGCATAACAATAAAAGCAAAGGCAAAAATGAGGATACCTTGTAAAATAGGGTTATAAGATTTTTCAAAAAAAGAAGATTCTGTTTTTTCCATGTCAATTATTTGAAAGATGAGATAGTGACTAAGTTGGTGAATGGTATCAGTTATACATTTTCGATATTGGTGTAAAGTCTTGAATAACAGTATTTTACATGAAAACGAGTGAACTAAATGACTTTTTTTTAGTAAAAATAAGGAAACAACGCACAGTTAAGTATTGTTTTTGCACAAAAAACAACAAATATACTGAGGGGGGGGATTTAGAAATTTTTGAGCTTATTTTCTAAAATAAAAAGATCCTGCTACATTATATATGTAAAAAAATACATGAAATTGATTGTTATAAGTGTTTAAGGGATAAATATTTAAAAAAAATATAGCAATTTAAGGAAAAATAGACAATCTTTGCAAAAGCAAGTATATTGATAATCGTGTTAAATTATAATTTTTGAACAAAATTTTTTACAACAAACAAAAAAAATCCTACGCTATGAATCATCTCATGAAGACGATGCGTCCTCTCTTTGGGAAGGGAACAGGGATAATGGGTATTGCGCTCATTCTTTTTCTCTCCAATTTTCTTAATAATCTTACAGCACAAGTCAGTGTTTCAATTACAAAAGTAGATCCAACATGCAGTGGCTATACTAACGGCTCTGCGACTGCAACGGCTATAGGTGGCACTGCCCCTTATACCTATCGTTGGAGTAACAATGTTGCTGGAAGTACATTATCAGGCATTGGAAGTGGCACTTATTCGGTTGTCGCAACTGATGCTACTGGTCGTACAGGAACGACTTCTATAACATTAAACAATCCTGCCCCCATCAGTATCTCCATCAATTTCGCCAATATTTGTACTGGTGGCGCTGTAACAGCGTCAGCCTCGGGCGGCACGGGTCCTTATACTTATGATTGGGGCGGTGGTCGTACGGGTGCATCACAAACGACACTCGCTGGTGGCAGCTACAACTTGACAGTTACAGACTCTAAAGGCTGTACGTCTGTCAAATTTGTCAGTGTTCCAGGTGTTTTTGCCGTTTCATTGCGCGTTGGTACGTTGCAGTGTTTTGGTGATTGCGATGCGGCTATTGATGCTTTGACAACAGGTGGCACGGCACCTTTTACTTTTAGATGGAATACTGGCGCAACCACTCCAGCCATTGTGGGCATCCCTTCGGGTACATATAGTGTGACGGTTACGGATGCGAATGGTTGTACAGGTTCTGCTACGGGTACTGTGGTTAATCCACCACAAATCATTATTTCAACATCTGTCATTGCGCCAGCTTGTGGCGGGGGTGCATCGGGTTCTGCAACTGTATCAGCAACAGGAGGTCGTCCACCTTTTACTTATAAATGGAGTAATGGTCAAACGACGACGACTGTTACAGGCTTATCGGTAGGCGATTATTTCGTCACAGTCACGGACGCAGGTGGTTGTAATCGTACTGCTAAAGTTGTTGTGCCTTCAAATGCTGGTTTTACAATCGGTATCAACAGTACCAATGCTACTTGCGCTGCAACCAATGGCTCTGCTACGGCAAGTGTCACAAGTGGTGGTCGTGCGCCTTTTACCTATAAATGGAATACAAATGCAACGACAGCGGCTATTACAGGAATTGGTGCAGGGACTTATACCGTAACGGTAACGGATGCCAATGGTTGTGTCAATACAGCCAGCACGATAGTGAATGCTGCGGGCAATCTCACGGTCAATGTAACAGGCACAAATGCGGCTTGTGGCATTGCCAACGGAACGGCGACAGCTACGCCAACGGGAACAGCACCTTTCACGTATAAATGGAGTACAGGAGCAACAACAGCTGCTATCACTTTATTAGGTTCAGGTACTTATACTGTAACTGTCATGGATGGCAGTGGTTGTACCGCTATTGGTTCAACAACGATTACTTCTTCATCATCACTTGCAGTTACTGTTGATGTTCGAAATGTCACTTGTTTTGGTGGCAATGATGGTAGCGCAACAGCAATGGTTATGGGTGGTTCTGCACCTTATACCTATCGTTGGAGTAACGGCGGAACCGTAGCAGTTCAAGCAAACTTGACTGCGGGACCTTACACCGTAACAGTATCAGATGCATCGGGTTGTTCTTCAACTCAAACGATAATAGTAACTCAACCTACGGCGATAAATATTGCCGCTTCAGTTAATCAAACAACTTGCGGCGCAAGCAATGGTTCTGCTTCCGCAACAGTGACAGGTGGTTCATCACCTTACACTTACTTATGGTCAAATGGGGCTACAACAAGTTCAATTTCAAGTCTTGCAGCTGGAAGCTATACCTTAACACTTACGGATTCTAAAGGCTGTAAAGCCAATGCAACGGTAACAGTCACATCTTCAAATGGTATAACTGTATCATTAGGTTCTTCAAATGTTACTTGTAATGCGGGTAACAACGGTTCCGTATCAGCAACCGTAACGGGTAGCACAGGCACAGTAACTTATGCTTGGAGCAATGGTGGTAATACAGCCACAATCAGTAATTTAACAGCAGGTACCTATACGGTTACTGTTACAAATGGCGGTTGTACCGCCACCAATAGTGTAACGTTAACGCAACCAACCGTTATTGTCATTGGTATTAGTTTGACTAACCCGACCTGTGGTAGCAATAACGGTAGTCTCACTGCTTCTGCTTCAGGAGGTACCCCTCAGTATAGTTACAAATGGAGCAATGGAGCAACAACGGCTTCAGTTAGTGGTCTCGCTTCTGGCACATATTCGGTAACGGTCACAGATGCCAACGGATGTACAAAAATGACAAGCCAGGCGATAAGCGCACCGAATAGCCCAACTGTAACCATTTCTGCAGTGTCTAATGTATCATGTTTTGGTGGTAATAATGGCGCAGCGACAGCATCTGCAACGGGTGGTACAGCTCCTTATACCTACAATTGGGGCAGTGGTCGTACAACAGCAGCTGTTACAGGCTTGACAGCAGGTACATACACTGTTACAGTAACAGATGCCGTAGGATGTAGTTCTACGCAGTCTGTTACCATCACCCAGCCAACGGCTATCGTCATAACTTCTACTGTTACGAATGCAACTTGCCAACCAATCGGTAGTGCTCAAGCTAACGTTTCGGGTGGTACATCTCCTTATTCATATTTATGGAGTAATGGTGCAACGACAGCCAAAATTATAAACTTAGCAGGTGGTACTTATACCGTTACCGTAACAGATTCAAACGGTTGTACGAACTTCCTTTTGGCAACAGTTCCAGTGGTTACATCGCCTAATTTGAGATGCCAAATCACCATTACTAAGGCAATGACAGGCAATAACACCAATGATGCAGAGGTAAGAGTGGATGCTTCCCTTGGTTTAGCACCTTATACTTATTTGTGGAATAATGGCGCAACAACTCAAACAAGAACAGGCTTGAGTGTGGGTTCTTATAGTGTTGTCGTGACAGATGCCAATGGCTGTCGCACAAGTTGTATCGTAGATATTCCAAATAACTTCTGTAACAACGTAACAAATCCGGGTATAATTTGCTGTAATCAAACCATTTGTTCAAATAGCGAACTTCAACAGATTTCGGAGACAACGCCCGCTTCAGGTGGTTCTGATGTTGATCCAATCCAATATTTGTGGATGTATAATGATGCCTCAGAAGTGTTTAATCCATTAACTTGGACAGCCATTCCGGGAGCCACAGGCAAAAACTTACCTACAAATCTGATTCCTACGCTCAATAAAACGACTTATTTCGTTCGGTGCGTTCGTCGTGGTACTTGTATTTATTTAGAGACAAATGTCATAACAATCACCTTAAGAGCTTTTGCAAATATAATTGGACCAACGACCGCTTGCTTGAATCAAGATGTTACTTTCACGGCAGAAGAAAATGTAGCAGGTACTATCTATGAATGGTCTTTTTCTGGTGCTGTGCCTGGTGTGACCTTTAATAGAGTTCAAACGGTAAAATTCACTTCAACGGGTTCAAAAGAGGTAAAATTAACAGTCTCGTCATTCGGTTGCGTAAAAACGAAAATCATCACAGTCAACGTCGCCAGCTGTCAAGGGGCTTTCGGTGGTTTCGAAGGTTTCAACGCCAATCCAGTCAATAAAAAAGAAGTGATGTTGGATTGGGCAACTTCAAATGAGCAGATTTCAAGTAAATATTTGATTGAAAAGTCAACCGATGGTATCAATTTCACGACAATTGGTTCAGTGGCTTCGCAAAATCAAACCAATAACTTGTATCGTTTTGCGGATATGGAACCTAAAATGGGACGTAGTTTCTATCGTATTCACCAAGTGACCACGGATAATGTTGAAGTAAAAACAACAGAAGCCAAAAAGGTCTTAATGGGACAAAACGGACAAAGCGTTTTGACGTATCCTAATCCTGCTCAAAACGCTCTTTTTGTTGAAGTTTTGGATGCTGATAATGCTGAGGGTACTATCGAGGTCTATAACCACATTGGTATTCTTGTCAGAACACAGAAGTTTACAAGCGATCAAATACGTTATCAGATTAATACGGACAACTTGCCAAGTGGTACTTATATTCTCAAGATTCGTCGCAGTGATGGCGATGTTAAATCTGTGAAAATCACTAAGTTGTAAAGGAAGTTTCAGATTTTCCAATTTTGAAATTTTGGAATCAAAATAACGGCTGCAAGCATAAAAGTTTGCAGTCGTTATTTTTATAATTGACCATAAAATACTGAGGGGGGTGTTTTGTCGTTTTTCAAATACGTTTTATAATTGAACAACAATACCGTTTTGATACAACTTCTGCGCAATGGTTTCCTGAACAGCTCAATTTTGAACTCGATTTTCCAAAATATCCACTCCCTTATTTGGGTGCGCGTATCGTTGGGCACAGCTATATTTCAGACGTGTCCATCAATCCACCTTTGCAACAAAAAGATTTTAACCCCGAAGCACCGCTTATTATTGAAAAAACTGCCTTTGGTCAAGCCGATAGCGTTTGGTTGCCTTTTCGAGCCATTGCCCCCCTCAGTATCCGTGAGTTGCGAACTTACGATTGAGTTATATTCACGACATTCGAGAACCAGGCGCATTGTCTGAATTAGACCCCACAGGCTTCGTTTCGCGCAGCATTTATGCCAATCGTTTTGATACAAATGACGAATTAGCTGCCTCTTTTAGCAGTCGTCTTAGTAAGCGTATTTTTTTAAAATTGGTGGGACAACAACAGTTTTTGCAACCCAATTATACCTATGGATTTGAAAAAAATAGGGGAGAGGTGGCGACTAATTTTCATTTCACAGAGTTTTCAGCTTATTTGAAATACGTTTTTAATGAGCAAAACCCTTCATTTTTAGGTGAAACCTTAAATGAAATCAATAAAATTCCTGTCATTGAGGTAGGGTGTATCGTCTTGGCAATGAGTTTACGGTTTTCGCTATGACCCCCCCTCAGTAAAAAGCCCAAATTTTTAAAAAATAAGCCCCATACCAACCCGTCCATTTGCACTATTCGAGTCATAAGGTTTAAATGCCGTAATAATATTATCCGTTACAGCAAAAACTTGAAAAACCTTAAAAGCATTCACCGTGACGTGCGCCCCCAAATTATTAAATTTTCCATTGCGTAAGCCATACGTCAAACCCGCCCGAACTTTCAAAACCTTAGGAATATCTACCGCTTTAACCGTTGCATCAACAGCAAAACCCGTTTGTGAAGCCGTTGAACCGCCACTTTCGTTGTAAATCAAAGCACCGAAAGACAGTTTATCATTGAGTTGATAAGAGCCACTGATGTACAGTTTCATCGGCAATTTTTGGGTATAGGTTGTACCCGATGTTTCGGTATATCCCAACACTTTTTTGAGTGTATCAGTAAAGGTTTTTGAACTCAATGAGTCTATTTTAAAAAACCGATTAAAGTCATTAATGTCCTGTCCTTTATAGGTGTAATCGCCTTTGGATGCGTACGTGATACCATTATTTTTCCAATTTATGGAGCCAGCAATATCTATCAGACTGGCATTGAGTTGAATTTTACCTAACTTCATTGAACCGCCTAAATCAAATGATATACCTGCATTTTTTGAGAAAAGTCCTTGATTAACAATATCCTGTGCATTGCGAATATTATCAATTTTATTCTCACTGAAAGTCCGCAAGTCAATATCCGTTTTAAAACCAAGGCTATAATCGGTTTGGTTAAAAGAGATGTCAAGTTTGTCGGATTCTGTAAAAATACCTGCAATGCCATTGTGAAATTTGATACGTCCACCAATCGTAAAAACAGGCAAATGATAGGTTGCACCAATGCCGATTTCACTCCTCATATCGGCATTTAAAGAAGATCCAAAGGCAACCGTTTTGCCCAAAAAGTCAGCATTTCCTTTAAAAAATAATTGTGCAAGGTCGCGGCGATACGTTACTGAGGGGTTTGCCGAACCCGCTTGATATATGCTTAAACTCAATTTATTGGTAATAGGAAATGAAATGCCCAAAGTTTGCACTTGCACATGACCATTGATGTGCGTTAATGCGGGTCGTTCAGGCGCATACAATTTATTGAGGTACAAATTGCGTGAGCCGTTTTCATTGACAATCAAATCATTGACCGCCAAATCGGGGCTATTGATATTGAAATAAACGCTCGGCAAGGCGATTGACAGCTTTTTTGAAGCCAACAGAGCGGGGTTTGTCATGTGGGCTTGCCATGTATCGGTCATAAAATTGAGCGATTGCTCTTGTTGTGCGGTTGCCTTAAATGCGGTTGCCATCGCTGCCAAAGTGAGGGCGATGCAGATATTTTTTTTCATAAGTGTTTTCTTTTTGACAAATCGGTGCGTATAATTTATGTTTTTTAAATTTATAGAATATTGATGAAGAGCTATTTATCAGTTTGGCGCATTTAGTTTTACTGTTACCGAAGTCTTTTCTATTTTATCCACATAATATATCTGAAGGTCGGTTTGTTTTAACTGATTCGATATCACAAATGCCACTTTTCCACCTGATTTTTGACCATCTTTTGGGTTTTCGGCAAAATAAATATCCTCCCCCGGGGCTATTTTATTGCCATTTGGCTCAACGAGTTGAAACCTAAGATAATTGATAATACAAGCACCCGAAGATGATTTCAGACAATTAAACTGCAAATCGAGGGTTAATATTTTGGAGTTCGCATCTTTTGTCGTCGCTTTTATGGATAAAATATCAGCTTTGACGTTGCCGTAATTTTTTTCTAAAACTGTTGCAGAAGCCGGTGTGGCAAGCCAAATCGTTTCTGATTTTACAGTATCAACTACGGGTAAAGGCAACGGCTGAACGACTTTAGTTTTATTTCCTAAAACAACAATGCCCATAACAATGGCAATACCAATGGCTGCAATAATACCGAAAATCGCCAAAGGATTTGCCAACAAACCTGTTGGTTTTTCATCATCTGAAAACGGATTATCAGGCGCATCGTCTCCTATATTTGACAAATTGAAAGCATCATCGCAAACAGAGAGCAGCGTGAAATTGATGCGATTCAAATCCGCAGTTGCATCTTGCAAACCGAGTTGCATTTTGCGTTGCAATTCTTTGAGTTGACCTTCTAACAATAGAGTTTGATTGAGCAATGGCTTATCCTTGTCCTTCAATATTTCTTGCAAAAGGTCAATGGCTTCCTGTGTTCTGCCATCAGAGATTAAACTTTTTACTTTTTCTAAACGCATGTTTTTTAATGGTGAATGGTGAATGGTGAATAATTTAATGATGAATGGTGAATAATTTAATGATAATATTCACCATTTAATTATTCACCATTCACCATTCATTAATGTTATACTTTAAGAAAGATGTTAAATTTATAGAATAACCACAATATTGCCCAAAATAAGAGGACATGAAACAAGGCAAAAAGCAAGGAACTTTGCTTTTGATGTGCTTCAAAGTCAGCCCATACTGAGGGGTTATTTTTTTCTGTTATCACCTTTTCCTTAACGCTTTTTAGGGTCTGATAGTCCGTTGTCAAGGGAGAAAAGTAGGTTTCGTAGAGTTTTTGATAGCCACCAATGCGTTTTGGGACGACTGCATTGTTGTTCCAAACTTGTGTAACCGTTTCGTAGCTGCTGTCAAATTTTATTTTTGAAATGGTTTTGACATAAACCCCTGCGATGATAAACGCTAAAAGCGAGTTCATTCCCAACACCAAAATAGGTTTCGTCCAACCACGCCAGCCTTGAACGTCTATCAACCAAATCAAAGCGGCATTGATGACCAGACTGAAACCTGCCATGAAAACAACGTAACTCGATGACCAAATCGGCTTATTAATAGGGAAAGCAAAATCCCAAATTTGACCGACTGCCAACGCTGCTATGCCCCATAAGAACATCACTTTCACTAATGAACGACGGTCAGGACGCGCATCAACCAACATACCCGTAAAATAACCTAGAATCACTGAAACGACTGCGGGTAGCGTCGAAAGTAAGCCTTCGGGGTCGAAAGGAATGCCACCATAGCCTTTATAAAGATGGCTTGCGCCAAGTAGCCAACGGTCAAATTTAGTGACAATATTGTTTTCAAGTCCTAAATATTGCGTGCCGTCGTGAAAGCCGAATGGATAGGTCGCATCGCTGAAAAAATACATCAAAGCCCAATAACCGAGTAAAATAACAGCCGCAATGATAGCGATATTTCGTTTACTAAACGACACGCAAATCAACGTGCCTAACATATAAGCAATGCCAATACGCTGTAAAACGCCCATTATCCGCAAGTTATGATAACTCGATAGCGAATTGAGAAACAAGGTTAAGCCCAAGCCAATGGCAAAAATCAAGATGCCCCGCTTGACTATTTTAAAATACAAAGCACGTGGCGCACCATTTTGATATTTTTTCAAAGAAAACCAAGCGGCTACCCCCACTGTAAACAAAAAAAAAGGATAGACAAAGTCTGTCGGTGTCCAACCCGACCATTTCGCATGTTCCAAAGGCGGATAAATGAAAGACCACGTTCCGGGGTTATTGACCGTAAACATGAGTGCAATCGTCAGACCACGAAAAACATCAAGCGCAACTAAACGTTGCGAATTTTGAACAGGCATAATAATGATGAATTATGAATGATGAAGTATGAATGATTAAACTGTTATCATTCATACTTCATCATTTATCATTAAATAAAATGGTTGTATTTAAGGTTTAAAGCTACTGAAAAATGGACAATTCAAGCCGCTTGAAAACTTTTTTTTACCCCCCTCAGTATTTTGTCTTGATTTTTCGAGAAATAGGACTAATTTTGCGCGCTGTTTAAAGAAATGGTCCGGTAGCTCAGTTGGATAGAGCAACTGCCTTTAAGTTAAAATAGGAGCCTTCGTTCAGAAAAAGAATGGGCGAAGTGGACGATGCCGTATCGGTGAAGCCTAAAATTTCATTCAGAAATCATGGTAATACCGAGGAAATTCCTAATCTTTGGGTATGAAAATACATCATACTAAGACGAAAGGAGATTTAGGTGTTTTGAAATCTCAAGCAGATTTGTGTAGTAAAGGTTATCTTGTTTGTTTGCCGCTTTCCGAACATGCGCCTTTTGATTTGGTTGTTTATAAAGACAATAATTTCAAAAGAGTTCAAGTTAAGAGTCGTACAATTGATAAAAATGGTTGTATTACTGTTCGATTTGAACATAGTTATTCGGATAGTAAAGGCGTACATACTCAAAAAGTCAATCGTGAAGAAATTGATTTTTATTGTGTATATTGCTTAGACAATGATACCTGTTACTATTTTGACCCAAAAATTTGGAACAATGACAAAACGCTGTCTTTGAGGGTAAAAGCACCGAGAAATAATCAAACAGCAAATGTCAAATTTGCCAATGATTATCGGGAAGTTCCGTAGAGACTAAACGCATCGCACCTGAAATGGTGAAGTTATAGTCCAGACCATCAAATTCCGGAACAATCGGAAGTGGTGAAAACCATAGTGGTAAGCTAAGCAGTAGGTCATTGGTTCGAGTCCAATCCGGATCACCTTTCAAGCAAAAGTCCTTGTAAACGCCTGTTTTACAAGGACTTTTTTATGCTTAAAAACAAAAATGTATGAAGGAGATTTCTACGATTTTATCAATAAATTCAACAACTGCTTAATGCGTAATTGTCTTTCATTCAAATCTTCTTCATTCAATTCTTTATAGCTCAGATATAAAGTGTCAAAGGCTTGTTCAAAGTTTTGGGCAGCTTCTTCTTCCGTTTCGCCTTTGCCGAAGGTGTCCAACATTTCTGACAGGATGATATAATTATCTTCTTCGTCGCGTTCAACTTTGCAATGCAGACGGTCATGCAACGCGTAGGTGTTGTTATCGTTTTTGATAGAGTCAAAGGAATATGAAATTTCTGTTGAGGCATTCACCATATATTCTGCCAATATTTTTGATTTACCTGTGATTTTACCATTAACTCTCGTGATTTGCACTTTTCGATAGAACATTTCATGCTCCATGATGGGTTCTACTTGTTTTATGTCAATCAACAACGCATCTCTTTGTCCGATGGTCATGCGGCGAATGGGGTAAATCGGCTCGACTTGTCCGTCGGGTTTCACAGCCACAATTGCCATAGGGCTGTTGCCAGCTGCATTTGTGAAGGCATGATACAGATGCACGATATTGTTACGGCGTTCCACATCTTTGAATCGAACACGTAGGTATTCGTTGAGTTTACGCGGGTCGGCAGCGGCAGTGACTAAGTTTTCGAGTTCTTTTGTAACGACTACACGTTGTGCGGAGAAATCAGCGGCAACAATTTTTTGCTGAAAACGAGGTGTGAATTTGAGCTCTGGCACGGCACTACCCGCTCTAAAATCACTAAGCTCTACTTTAAATTGATTGAGGTCAATGTTTTGGGATTCGTCAAGACACGCGATGGCAATGTTTTGAAATAAACTTTGTATGTTTTCCATCAATTTGACCAATATTTCGATGGGGAGTGTATTGTACTGACCAATTGTTCCTGCGATTTGAATAAAAATGCCTTCTTCTAAATTGAGTTTCATAGCTATTTTGAATATAAAATATGGATTATGTAAAAGAGGCGGCAAAGTTAGACAAATTCGGAAATTAGACATTGTAAATGCTGAAATAGTGTATATTAAAACTTCTGAATAATATTCTGCACTTCTTTCCACTCAAACCGCTTTTCCACAGCCCCAAATCTCTCTAAATGCGCCCGCGTTTTTGCCGCAAAATCCGCCATTTTCAACTTTTCATCGGCGGGCATATTGAGGTCGTCTTCATGCCCTTCGATAGGCGAAATGGGTAAGGCAAAATATTGCATACGACCTTGCTGATAAGGCGTGTAACGAATGACTGGAATATAGAAATAGTCGTTGATGCGAACACGTCCATTTTGTTTTTCTAAGTTGACTTCAAAGACGATGCCCCCCTCAGTATTGACAAAAGGTTGAGACGAAATGAAGTTGCCCAATGAATAAGCGGTAAGGAAATCAACGCGTTTTTTATTAATCATAACTTGTTCATTTTTAATGGGTTGAACGACGTGTGGGTGTGAGCCAATGACCAAATCGCTGCCCCATGTATGAAGCAAACGAGCGATTTCTCGTTGGTTGCTGTTTTCATTGACTTCATGCTCCTCGCCCCAATGTAGGAATGTTATGATGACATCGGGTTTCATACGAAGGGCTTCTTTAATGTCTTTTTTTATGTCCTTCATCACCAAACGATTGACAACGGCAGGGGGCGTTGTCGCATAGCCGTTGGTGTGGTGAGTATAGTTCAAAAGTGCGATTTTAAAACCATTTTTATAGACAATAAAAGGATAAAAAACCTTGCGACGAACAGCGTCTGTGAATGTGCCCGTCTGCAAAAAACCTTGTTTTCTGACAGCTTCAATGGTGTGGTTCAATCCTTCTAAACCACCGTCGAGTGCATGATTGTTGGACGTGACTAAAATATCAAAACCGCCTTTTTTTAAACCTTCGGCTAATGGGTCAGGGCTTCTAAAATTGGGATAACCTGTGTAGGGTGGATGCCCGGGCAGTGTACATTCAAGGTTGCCAAAAACGAGGTCGGCTTGGTCAAATATGGGTTTTATGTATTGAAAACAAGACGTATAATCATATTGTCCACCATCCATTTTAGCTGATTCGATTTGAGGAAGTTGCGACATAATATCACCTGCAAACATCAATTTGATGGTTTGCAACCCTATTTTTTCTTCTTTTTGGGTAGAAATAGGCTTATTATACTGAGGGGGTATCTCAGCATTATTTTGGTTTTTATCGCCTCCGCCAGACCAAAATAGGAGAGGTGAAAAAAGGATAATAATTCTCAAAAGCATGGTGTTTTTGCTTTGGTTTCTAATGTAAATCTTAGTTTTTTATTCAATTTTTCTTTTTCAAAGTCATCAAATAAGCCGTCAAATCCATTAATTGTTGTTCGGTCATTACTTCATGAAAACCAGAGGGCATGAGCGAGGTCGCTATTTGTTTTTTGCTCACCATATCCTTGATTTTGTAAGATTGCAAAGCACCATCGGGCATTTTAATCATCCAATCTGACTCTGTTCTACTTGCGACCATACCCCTCAGTATTGAACCGTCTTTCATCTTAATATCCCAACCTTCGTAGCCAAAACTGATGCCCGCATCGGGATATAAAATGGCTAAAAGTTGCCCTTCTCGTGGCAATTTCGAGCCAATTTCTGATAGTTTTGGTCCATAATCAACCCCTTCTCCGTTGACTTGGTGACAGGTTGAGCAGTAAGTTTTGAAGAGTTCAATCCCTGCTTTGGCATCGCCATTGAGTTTCAATAAACCAGGAATGGCAGGTACTTTTTTACCCGCTTTGACTTCACCACCCAAGTATTTTGAGGCTTCAAGCCGTACTGCCATGCGCCAAGCACGGCTCACACCTTGTACGGCAGACGGAATATAGGCTTTTTCAATTTTGTTATTTTTCAATAAATCTAAAACCAAATCCTCGCCGCCCCAACTGCCGCCCAATGCTTCAAAAGCCGCTTTTCGGAGGGAAACAGACCTTTTTTTATCAAAAGCAACCGCTTTCAGCATATCCAAAGTCGTTTTACTGCCTGTGCCGCGTATGGCAGTGAGCAATTTAGCGGCATCAGCTTCACGGTTTTTGTTATTAATAATGGAGTTGAACAAAGCGACCCCCTCAGTATTTTTGAGCAAAATGCTTGCTGCTTGGTTAGCATTTTCATTTTTAAAGACCATATCCGCCAAACGGGTATTTTCGGAAGGTAAGGCGTAGCGGTCAGCAAATTCTAAATATTCTTTTCCTGTTAGGTTTTGCATCAATTTGCTTAGAATTGCCTTCGATTCTGCATTGTTTTTAACAAAATCGGCATCTAAATGGCGCAAAGCGATAGGCGTTAATTCAGGTTGTGAAGTTTCATTTTCTTTTATGAGTGTCAATAAAACGTCAGATTTATTTTTACTCGGCACGAAATCGAAGGCACGGAAATAGCGCAAACGGTCTTTCAAAGGCACATTTTTATCGCTTGCCAATTTGCCTAAAATACTTGCTGATATTTCGCCGCGAGAACGCCAAACGATGTCTTTCATCGCTTCTTCTGATAGTTTAATGTTACTTCTGGTAGCTAAGATTGAACCTAATAAATTATCCCATTGACTGTCTGCACCAATGCCCAAAGCCTCCAAATACCAACGGTCTTTTCCGTCATATTGCAGAGCTAAAACAGTCAGAAGTGAGACTGTTTCGGGTGATTTGTTGTGTCGCAAAGCCAGCATACATTCACGACGCACTTGAGGGTCGGGGTCAGCGGCAAGGTGCTTGATGAGTTTTGTAATATCTAAATTGGTTTGTCGAGCGGCTCGAATGGCAGCTATTCTAATGTCTGGATTTTCATCCATAGCCGCTACTTCAATCATCTTATCACCGCCTTTTGCTTTTGCCAAAATCCAAAACAAACGGGCTTTGAGACGTGGGTTTGTGGTTTGAGCGTATTGCGCCATCATTTTTATTTGGTCATTTTCACCTACTTTGTGAAGTACATTCCAAGCCTTCCAACGCACCGATAAATTGGGGTTTTCCAACGCTTTCAACGCCCCTTCAGTAGTCGCGTAGTCGTAAGTCGGTATATTATAAGGTGTATTCGGCGGCGAAACGCGGAAAATGCGCCCACGATTCAAGTCTCCTGCTTGATGCCCTCCTACGCCAGGGTCGTACCAATCGGCAATAATCAAAGAGCCATCGGGGGCTACGCAGACATCGGATGGGCGAAACCACTGGTCGCTGACACCTTCGACGATGTTGACAATCGAGGCTTTGTAACCTGCACCATCTTTCACAACAGGGTAGGAGCGCACTACATTCGGACCCGCATCGGCATGAATCATTTGACCTCTGAATACTTCGGGCAGCAAATCGCCTTCATAAACCACCATGCCACAAGGCGAACCTGCGCCTGTTTGCAACAAATTGGGCACAACGCCCGGGTCGTTGAGATGCCAATGCCTTCGTGGGGTTTCAGGTTCAATATTGGTTCGATTGACTTGCCAACCTGCGCCAGTCATTTCGTCAGTATAACCATAGTTGCCATAATCCATAACGTAGTTGATGCGCACGCCTTTGTTGCCGTCGTCGTCGTTGTCGCTTTGCCACATGGTGCCATAGCTGTCGGTACACACTTCGTAGTTATTGCGAAAATTATTGCCCATAACTTCAATATCTGTCATATCGGGATTGCAGCGAAAAACCATACCCATGCGGTAGTTTTTCAAGGAAATTTCTTTGCCTTCCTTGTCTTTTAGGACATTGCCTTTGCCGTCTTTCAGTGTTTGACCTTCGTTTCCGAAGTTAAAATAAAATTTGCCGTCAGGACCAAACGTAAAGGCGTGCATACCGTGGTCGTGCTGAGTGCCGCCCATGCCTTGTAGCAAAATTTCTTTTTTATCGGCTTTGCCATCGCCATTTTCATCTGTAAAAAGCCAAACGTAAGGGCTTTGTGAGACGATGGCTTGATTGCCCATGACCCAAATGCCTAAAGGTGCTTCGATTTCAGGACCTTGATAAAAGACGGTGCTTTTGTCAGAAACACCATCGCCATTGGTGTCTTCGAGAATCAAAATGCGGTCGCCTGCTTTATGCGTCTCTTTACCCGTTATGGCGGGGCGATAATTGAAGGCTTCACAGACCCATACACGCCCTTTGTCGTCCACATCAATATTTGTTGGATTTGTCATAACAGGTTCAGAGGCAAAGAGTTGTATGCGTAAACCGTCTGCGACTTTAAGGCTTTTTATGGCGTTTTCGGGAAGCCGTTTTTCGTCTTCTGTCAGCGTATCGCCGATAACAGCATTGTTTGAATACCCAGAAAAAGAGGTAAAATTGTTTTTAAACAATAAACTGCCTATAAAAAAAATCGGTAAGAGAATGGAGAAAAGAAGAGAATGTGATTTAGTCATAGTTATTCAAATTTGATTCTTGTTGAAGTACCCCCCTCAGTATAAGGTGTTGGTTTTTGTTAATGACTGCTAAGTTAGATAACCTTTTTGGTTGGGGAAGTTATTTTAAAAAAAAACTTAAAAAAGCAACTCGAAAATAAATAAAATAACTGTTTACTTCAATAAAAAAGCAAAGGCTGACTCATTCCTTTTGAGTCAGCCTTTATAGTATTTTAAAACATTATCATCAAACAGTTTCTACAACATTTGCCAAAGCATTCATGATTTTCATGTATAACTCAATAGGTTTGAATGGTTTACTGACATAATCATTCATACCGATTTCAAAACAGCGGTCAGCTTCTTGTTTACTTGCTGTCGCTGTCAAAGCAATAATGGGAACAACTGATTTTTCACGGATGCGTAAAGTGGCATCAAAACCATTCATAACAGGCATCTGTAGATCCATCAAAATCAAATCGTAGCCGTGTGATTTATATTTTTCGACTCCAATCAAACCATTTTCTGCGATATCAACGGTAACAAAAGGAGACCAATTCATCAGCAATTTTTTAGTAGCCATTTGGTTCAAGAAGTGATCTTCAACCAAGAGGATTTTAAGCGGTTCGTCCGGTGCTGTGGCATCTGAATGCATCATTCTCAATGCTCTGACGGGCAATGAGACTTCAAACAAAGTTGTGTCATTGTCTTTAACAGAAATATTAAAAGTGCCTTTAAGTATATTGACGAGTTTAGCTACAATGGCGAGTGATAATTGTTGTTTATCATTTTCATTCGCATCATTTTTAATCGTTTCAAGTATTTTATTTTCTTCTAACAACTCCTTTATTTGATTGGTTGTCAGTGTTTTACCTGTGTAAGATGTCTTGATAAGTAAAGTAGCTTGTTTATCAGAATTAATTACATCGAGGTCAATATTGACGCTATTACCTGTTGGCGTGTATCGGGTAGCGTGGTCAGTGAGGTTGTATATAATTTGTGTGATTTTTTTGCCGTCAGCAATAATTTTTTCAGGTAAATCCTCGCCAAGCATAAAATCAAGTTTGACTTTTGCATTATCGGCTTTGATTTGGATGACTTTTTTTAAGGAATTACTAAAATCTATGATGGGCATTTCCTCATTTTCTGGCTTCAAGTTTTGGCTAACGAGCATTGAGAAATTGAGCATATTGTTAATCATCAAAGACAAATCGTCAACAGATGTTTTTAAGCCATCTACAAGTTCTGTTTGAAGGGGCGAAATGGTCGTTGTTTCCATCACATACAACAAATTGACGATACTACTGAGGGGGGTTCTGATGTGGAAGCTCATATCTTGCATCGCTTCATCTTTCATAATCGTCGTTTGGCGATTGATATTTTGTTCTACAATCATTTGTTCACTTGCTTTGCGTTCTGTGATGTCTTGAACGCCACCGACAAGCATAGTTCTGTTTGTCAAATCGTCGCAAAACACTTGCCCATGTATTGCCAACCACTTGATAGAAGTGCCGTCAACAATTATGCGATGTTCGATTTTGTAAAGTTTACCATCTTTCATGGCGTTTTCAAAAAACTCCTCAATCGCTTCTTTGTCTTCGTAGTGGACATAATTGATATAATCGGAAAGCCCTGTCGTGATACTACCTGGCAGAAACCCAAAAATGCGGTAGATTTCATCCGTCCAAATCATTTCACTTGACACCAAATCCATTTCCCAGTTGCCAAAACCCGCCAATTGTTGGGCTTTGACGATTCGACGTTCATTAATCGTCATTTCCCTCTTAGTATCTTCGAGTTTTTGAACCTCTTTATGCCTTTGAATGGCATAACGGATGGATCGTCCTAAGAGCTTACCCTCAAATTGACCTTTGACGAGATAGTCTTGTGCCCCCGCTTTAACGGCTTGGTAGCCTACAATTTCATTGTTTACACCTGTTAATACAATGACGGGGACATCTTGTACTTTTTCCAAATATAGGTTCAACGTCTTGAAGCCTTGCGTATCAGGTAACGATAAATCAAGCAGCACGATATCAATTTCCTGTTTATTGATGACATCTTGACCTTCAAATAGTGTTTCAGCATGAAATAATTCATATTTGAAAGCGGCATCTTTCATATATATTTTCACGAGTTGAGCATCGCCAGGATTATCCTCGATGAGTAGGATATGGGTTGATTGTCTAGTATTCATAGGAATAAGCACAGTCGTTTAC
>JAYTMI010001004.1:0-2122 GCA_043728625.1 Saprospiraceae bacterium
TGAAATTAAAAGTCCATCAACTTTTCGAGCAATAATATGTTTAATATTGATTACTTCTCGCTCATAAGACTCATGGCTTTGAAAAATAACGACATGATAACCTCTGCTATAAGCAATTGCCTCTATGCCATTAATGGCTTGCGAAAAAAAATGATTTGCAATTTCAGGAACAATTACACCAATAGCTTTACTTTTATTTTCTTTCAAACTTAAAGCAATGGGGTTGGGAGAATAATGCACTTTTTCGGCATACTCCATCACCAATCGCTTTGTTTCGGCATTTATTTCGTAACTTCCACGTAATGCCCTCGAAACAGTCGAAGTAGATAAGTTTAATGCCTTTGCAATATCTTTTATAGTAATCGTTTCCAATATACAAATCTTGTTAAAATACAATTTTTACACTAAGTAATGGCTTAGTATTTTATTATAAAAGTACATTTTTTATTGGGAAATGCAAATTTTATTCTACTAATATGAGCAAAATATATTTTTTGGCAACGTTCCCGACAACGATTGCGTAAAGATTATAAAAATATTATTTGTTCCGAAAAAAATCTTGTTGCATCTTAGAAAAGTCAAAAATAAACAAGATAATATACAATCAATATCATTTCAAGGAATTTTACATTTTTATATGTTTAGTCTAAAAGGAAAAATAGCACTCGTAACGGGTTGCAACAAAGGAATCGGAAAAGCAATAGCCATTGGTTTGGCTGAAGCTGGTGCCGATATTATTGGAGTGTCGGCAACCATCGAACTCGAAGGAAGCGAGGTAGAGCATGAAGTAAAAAACCTCAAACAAAAATTTAAAGCTTATCAAGCTGATTTTAGCGACCGCAAGAGTTTAAATATATTTATTGCTAAAGTAAAAGATGATTTTCCTGTGATTGATATCCTAATCAATAATGCTGGAACTATCATGCGAATGCCTGCCGCCGAACATCCTGATGAATATTGGGACAGGGTAATGGCGATAAATCTTGATTCGCAGTTTATTTTGGCTCGTGAAATTGGTCGTGATATGATTGCTAGAGGTTCTGGAAAAATCATTTTTACCGCATCACTGCTTACTTTTCAAGGAGGTATCAATGTACCAAGCTATGCTGCAAGTAAAGGGGCAATTGGTAGTTTAGTAAAAGCCCTTGCCAACGAATGGGCAGGAAAAGGTGTAAATGTCAATGCAATTGCTCCTGGTTATATTGCCACCGACAATACTGAGGCTCTCAGAAATGACCCAGACCGAAGTGCCTCTATTATGAGTAGAATTCCGGCGGGTCGTTGGGGCGAAACTCAAGATTTTAAAGGCCCTGCTGTATTTTTAGCATCATCAGCTGCCGATTATGTGCATGGTACAATTCTGACCGTCGATGGTGGTTGGATGGGGAGGTAAGCAACTACCCATATACCCTAAAGAAGGATGTAAAAATGTTACATTAGCACCCCCAATCCCTAAGCTACTGTGTACCCACAAGTATAGCGGTTAGAAACAAGGATTAAAAAATGCGATATTTGCGACATTATGAATAGATATAATGATTTACGGTTAAAAAAAAGAGTTGGAACTTCTGAGTGGCATAGAACAAACACAAAGTACAGTGATTCGTAGTATAGGAGTAAATAAAGCCCAAACCAAGAGTTTCTATCGTTTTTTGGATAACAATTCGGTTGAATTATCAGAGGTAATCAATTACCAACTTGCTGGTTATAATTTATTGGAGCAAAAAGGTCATATTTTGTGTATCAATGATACGACTGAAATCAACCTTCAAGCACACATTGGACGCTTAAATAAAGAGAATTTAGGTTTTGTGGGTCATGATAAAGGAATAGGTTTCTTTTTTCATCCGACCTTGTTAATGCGTGCTGAAAATGCTGAATTTGTTGGATTTAGCTCTCTACAAATTTGGACAAGAGACTTTGATAAATTAGATAAACATGAGCGAAATTATTCAGCCTTAGAGGTATCAGAAAAGGAGTCTTACAAGTGGATACAAGCCATGAAAGACTCTTCAGAGCAACTAAAAAATGCGTCAATGATTACCATTATCGCTGACCGAGAGAGTGATTTGTATGAGGAGTTTCAGCAGTTGCCTAATACAAAAACTCATTTATTAATTCG
>JAYTMI010001005.1:0-2800 GCA_043728625.1 Saprospiraceae bacterium
TTGTCATTTGGCGCAATGCTTTATTTTTCACCGCTTTATGGTAGCATCGGTATTTTAATGGGTGCTTTAACGATTTGGGTTATTCTGAAATTTGATGTGCCTTATATTAAGACTTTGGAAGAAGTGAATGAAAAAGAACACGTCATTTCTTCAACCCTGTTTGATAGCCTTGCCAACATTATTACAGTCATTACTTTGCGGCTTGAAAAGAGTATAGAAGCAGGTTTACTGCGCAAAGTAATGGATGTTTTCAAGCCTTTTCGCAAAAATGTGGTCATTAATGAATGGAAATGGTTTGTTGCAGACACATTGGTCACTTTGATTTATGTCGTTATAGCAGTAGGGTATGTCTATCAACATTATGAGCCTGGAAAAGTATTTTATGTAGGCAATTTGGTCGTTTTATTGGGTTTTGTCAATCAATTTACAAGCGTTTTTCACGATGTTGCTTGGCAATATACGAATATCGTGCAGTACAACACGAATGTTCAAACGGCGCGGAATATCCATGAGGCATACAGTTTGCACCACCGTCCCGACTCTGCCACAGATTTGCCTGAAAAATGGACAGACATGTCAATCAAAAATCTCAACTTCTCTCATCGAGAAATTTACGACGCAACGCATGCGCCACAGAGCTTACACAATATCAACATCCAATTCAAGAAAGGGCAACGCATTGCTTTAATTGGTGAAAGTGGTTGCGGAAAAAGTACCCTTTTAGCCATTTTGCGTGGCTTATTTCCCCCCCTCAGTACAGAACCGTTAAAAATGGCGTTTTTGATAGATAACAAACCGTCAGATTTGGCACTGTTGAATCAATCTGTTACGTTGTTCCCACAAGAGCCAGAAATTTTTGAAAATACCATTGAGTACAACATCACTTTGGGTTTGCCTTTTGATGAAAAAGACGTGTGGCGAGTTTGCGATTTGGCGCATTTTTCAGATACTGCGCGACAATTACCGAATGTTCTGAAATCGAATATTCAAGAAAAAGGGGTGAACCTGTCAGGAGGGCAAAAACAAAGATTAGCATTGGCAAGAGGTATTTTAGCCGCACAAAGCAGTCAAGTTGTTTTGTTGGACGAACCGACAAGCAGTGTTGACCCCAAAACAGAATTGATGATTTATCAGCAATTGTTCACCGCTTTTGAAGATAAAGTCCTCATTTCTGCTTTGCACCGTCTGCATCTTTTGCAATATTTTGATTACGTCTATGTCCTTCAAAACGGTAAAATTGTCGAACAGGGCACTTTTGAACACCTTTATACTGAGGGGGTGGTTTTTAAAGAATTGTGGAAACATCAAGAGACAAAAATGAGGTCTTTAGATGCTTATTGAATAAAACCACCCCATAAAAAACCTTCGAAAATGGTATTAGGATGCCTGCCAATAACAAAACAGTTTTCGATATCGAGGTTTTTTGCTATCTTTTTGAGGTCTCGTAAATCGTTGTCAAAAGCGGCTTCTTTTACTTCAAAAGCGGTGTTTTTATTGAGGATAAAATCAATTTCATTCCCCATTTTGAGTTGATAGTACGAGATGTCGCCAAAAGACTGCAATTGATTAAAAACAGCATTTTCAAATTTAGAACCGCTACTCAATTCTGCTGAAATGGACGCAATGCCATTGTCTAAAAAATAGATTTTTTTAGCTTTTACAATTTCACGGTCTGGACTGTTTGACATGACGGGAATTGTTCGTAACAAATAAGATTGCTCAAAAAGGTCGAGATAATTTTCAACACTTGCCCTTGTGAGACCCGCCGAATTAGCCAATTTTGAAATATCTAATTTTGTTCCAATCCGTACTGCCAGTAATTTAATGAGTTTATAAGCGTCGCTTGATTTTTTGAAATCTGTAACAGAAGCGATGTCTAAGTTGATGTAAGAACTCAAAATATCAAAAATCAAATCCTTTTTATCGCTGACTTTATCGGTCAAGGCAACCTCTGGAAAACCGCCGTAGTTGATGTATTCAGCATAATAATTCTTCAATAATTCATAGTTTGCAGAAATAAAAGGTTGATTAGAAAATGTGTCTAAACGAGGCATTTCCATACCTTTAAATCGCAATAACTCATTGAAAGTCAAGGGATAAATATCAAAAATCTTTTTTCGTCCTGCCAATGACTCACTGAACCTATTTTTAAGATAATAGGAACTTGACCCCGTCAGTAAAAATTTAATATCGTAGGTATCGTAGAGGTATTTTATAACGCTTGGGAGGTTGGGTGCTAATTGAATTTCATCAATCGCTATCAAGACTTTTTCAGAAAAAACGATGCCTCTTTGTGTCAAATAAAACACAATATTGTCGTAGTTTTTTTCTGAAAACAGTTCTCTATTGTCAAGCCGTTCAAGGTCAAAATACATTTTTTGGCGAATGTTTGATTCCTCCATGAGTTGTTTGACAAGGGTTGTTTTACCTGTCCGCCTCATGCCAGTCAGAACGGTTACTTGCTTGACTTCTAAATGGTCTTTTAAGTCAGAAAAGATATTTCTTAGATAAAATGTCATTTTAGTATTACTATTTTAGTATTGAAAAACAAAAATAGTAAAACTAAAATTCATTTCCCCTAATTTTTCAGTAATGATTCTAATTTGACTAAGTATTAAAACACAAAACGGCATAAAATACTGAGGGGGGTACTTTATGCCGTTTCATATCTAATCAAACCTATAATTTCTGCGCATCCACCACCGAAATCGCTATCATATTCACAATTTCACGAGTTGTACTGCCCAATTGTAAAACGTGAACAGGTTTTTTCAAACCCAAAAGAACCGGTCCGATTTTT
>JAYTMI010001006.1:0-2246 GCA_043728625.1 Saprospiraceae bacterium
CAAGCCGAAACCCACTACGAATCGTTGCGCCAAAAACAAGCACAAAAAGCCAATATCATTGCTGCTTTGCGATTAATAACGATGTTAACCTTGTTGGCAGGCAGTTATTTTTATTTTAATGCTCAAAATTGGGTGGCTTTGGTGGCACTTATCGGTGTATTAGGATGGACATTTTTAGTTTTGATTTTTGTTCATGCACATATCAAAGAACAACAAACGCTTTTTGAATTATTGACAAAAATCAATCGGGACGAACAGGCGTATCTCAACGGCGATTTATCCGCATTTGATGGGGGAGAGGCGTTTATCAATCCTGAACATCCTTACAGCTATGACTTAGATATGTTCGGTCAGTTGTCCATTTTTCAACATCTAAATCGGACTGAAACAGCTTTTGGAAAGACAGAATTAGCGCGAAATTTAGAAAATACTGAGGGGGGGGATATTGTTCTGCAACAAGAAGCGGTAAAGGAATTGATTGCTAAAATGGTGTGGCGGCAGCAATTCCAAGCCCATGGACAGATGTTTGCGGATAAAAATGAACGGATTGATAAATTCAAAAACTGGATTGAAAAGCCTTCTCCGGTGCAAAATAACGTGCTTTTTAGGGTTGTTTCCTATGTTTTACCTGTTTTGACGGTCATTGTTTTGATACTACTTTTTACAACTGATTGGGCATTGGCTTTACCATTATTCAAGGCTTTGGGTATTCTTAATATATTGATTGTTGCAAGTCAAAAAAAGCATATCAAACACGAACATGAATTATTGAGTGATATGAGTTTGTCGTTTCAGAAATATGCGATTTTGTTGAAAGCCATTGAAAATGAGACATTTACGTCTGAAAAATTGAATCAATTGAAACAAAGCATTGTCGTAGAAGGCGCTTCTGCGAGTCAAGCAATGAAGCGGTTATCTGTTATTTTGAATCAATTTGACAATATTTTAAACCCAATTGCGGCTATTTTAGGCAATGGTTTGTTTCAATATCATATCCATGCTTTGTTTAGTTTGGGCAAATGGAAACAGACTTTTGGACACACGGTTTTCCAATGGTTTCAAGTTTTAGGCGAGTTTGAGGCATTGTCGAGTATCGCCAATTTTTCCTACAATCATCCCGATTTCATCTTTCCAACGCCTATAAACACAACACACAACACTCAACACTCAAAACTTACTGAGGGGGGGCTTAAAATGAAAAATGTCGGTCATCCACTCATAGCCAGTGATAAACGTGTTGGCAACGATATGGATTTTAATGACCCTTCGTTTGTTGTTTTAACGGGTTCTAATATGTCTGGTAAAAGTACCTTTTTGAGGACTCTGGGGGTCAATTTGGTACTTGCCAAAATGGGTGCACCTGTTTGTGCCGACGCGTTTTCGTTTTATCCTTTCAACGTTTTTGTGAGTATGCGGGTGAGTGATTCATTGCAAAACAGCGAGTCGTTTTTCTTTGCAGAATTGAAGCGTTTGAAGCGTATTATCTCTGAATTGGAGCAAAATCAAAGGACTTTTGTCATTTTAGACGAAATACTGAGGGGTACAAATTCCAATGATAAAAGGGCTGGTACGATTGGTTTGATTAAAAACTTGATGGCGCACAAGGCGGTGGGTATCATCGCCACACATGATTTAGTGATTGGCGACATGGCAGAACAATATCCCGAGTACCTTAAAAACCTCTGTTTTGAAGTTGAAATCATTGATAATGAATTGCATTTTGATTATAAACTTCAAGAAGGTGTAGCGCAAAAGATGAGTGCTGCTTTTTTGATGGAGAAGATGGGGATTATTCAAAAAGCTAAATAACATAAAAGATGCCTAAAGAAAACATCTATTCTCGCTCGTTTCGCTTGCGTAAAGCTTATTGGACAGCGGCTGTTGTCATGTTCAGTTATGCCCGTTTGTGGTTTTTAAAAAAGATATTTGGACAGAAATGGTACAACCGACGTATTGTAGCTTTGCACGTTCACAATGCAGAAAGGGTGCGTGATGCCATTTTGCAGCTCAATGGTTTGTTTATAAAATTGGGTCAGATGTTGTCCATTTTAACCAATTTTTTGCCTGAAGAATTCCAAAAACCATTAGAAGCGTTGCAAGACCAAATCCCACAGCGACCTTTTTCTTCTGTTCATGATAGAATACGGAGGGAGTTGGGCAAACCGATTGAAGAACTTTTTGCTCACTTTGATGAAAACGCCCTCGCTGCGGCTTCCATCGGGCAAGCGCATCGAGCAAGGTTGCAC
>JAYTMI010001007.1:0-3078 GCA_043728625.1 Saprospiraceae bacterium
TCAGCTAGACAAATGGATTCACGTTGGGCTTTTTTCGGTGATGATATTTCTTTGGTGTGTGCCGTTATTCCATCGACCTGACATAAATTTATCATTGACTAAATTATTTCTATGGATTGCTATAGCATTTTTTTGTTATGGCATCGCTATGGAATTCATTCAGCATTTTTTTGTTTCAAATCGGTCATTTGATATGGGAGATATCGCAGCCGATGCGGCCGGTTGCTTGATAGGATTGTTTTTTGTAAGATGGCAATGGAAGCAATAAAAAAAGTTTGCTTCTACGGCCCCGAAAGCACAGGCAAGTCTACTATGGCCAAGCGCATGGCCGAACTTTATAAAACCGAATGGGTGCCTGAAGTATCCCGTGAGTTTGTTAGCACCAACGATTTTACAATTGACGACATTATAAATATAGGTCACGCGCAAACTGAACGCATTCTTGAAAAAACAAAAACGGCAAACAAGATTTTGTTTTGCGATACTGATTTGATCACAACTCAAATCTATTGCAGGCATTATTTAAAAACAGTGCCGCCTATTTTATTTGAGCTTGAAAAGCTAATCAAATACGATCTCTATTTTCTATTTGAACCGGACGTGCCCTGGATAGCCGATGGCATGCGCGATCTTGGCGAGAGTGACAAAAGAAAAGAAATGCTCGTTGTGTTTATGTCTGAATTAGACAAAAGAAATATTAACTATGTTCCGGTCAATGGAAATTGGGAGGAGCGCGAAGCGATCATAAAGCGGGAGGTAGGCAAACTGTTGATTTGAAATTTGCTCGAATGACATATTAGAAATATATTCAATTGTATATACCCGGATGTTGTGTGTCATTTTTCAAATGAAACTCTAAATCTTATGAAAGCAAAGTTAATTTTGCATTTTCTAATTTATCTATCGCTATCTGCAGTTGGACAGCGTGCTAATAATTTGCCATCTCCAACAGTTGACAAAAGAATCGAATTATTGAGCATTGTTTTTAGGTTGGCTGACAGTCAGGAGTATAGCTCAACAAGTAATGTAAAGTACGTTCAAGCTATACACGACCATTTTGGCAGATTCAAAGACCACCCTTTAATAAGCTATATCAAACAAATCAGGGATAGCAATGGTATTGGTTACGATGCTGTGATGTCCATGGCAATTCATTTAAAGCAAGTTCCAAGCCTTGATCCCATTGTTCCTTTCAACTCTACTGTACCAGACAAAAGATGGGGCGCAGAAGCATCAACAAAATTTGTTGTACTATTAAAACAGTTTTATAAAGACACAGATTGTAACAGTTTTTTTAAATCAAATTCAAATCGTTACTCAATCGCTGAAAAACAATTTTATGAATTATTCAAAGAACTTGACATTGATTGGTATTATAAATATTATGGCAAATCGCCAAACGAAAGTTTTAATATCATTATTGGCTTGGGGATTGGCGAAAATAATTTTGGGCCGTCAATTGATTTGCCCGATGGGTCAAGAAAAGTGTATGCCATAATTGGTGCTGACTCTTTTGACGGAACTGGTAAGCCCATATTTCCAATGGATGAATATTTGCCAACTTTGATTCATGAATTTAATCATTCTTTCATTAACTATTTGACTGAGATGAACAAACTTTCTCTCAGTCATTCAGGTGAAATCATTTATGAAAATCAAAGCGTTAAAATGAAAAGACAGAAATATGGTGAATGGAAAACAATGATTAGTGAATCAATGGTAAGGGCTTCGGTCATTCGGTACCTAATTAGACACTCCTTAGATACCTTGACAGTAGATAAAGAATTAAAGCAGCAATTGGCAAACGGTTTTGTCTGGATGAAGGAACTTGTAGATATTTTAGAACAATTTGAACTACAAAGAAAAACGTACCCTACGTTAGAGAGCTTTATGCCGAAGATTGTTAATTTCTATGACACAATCGCTCCGAAAATAAAGGCGTATGATTATGCTTACTTAGAACGCTGCGCTAAAGTTATATCTACAGAACCATTTGAAAATGGTAACACGACAGTAAACCCAAACACTAGTGAAATATTATTCAACTTCGATAAGAAACTCGATGGTATCAGATATTTTTTTGGCCCTAGCCAAAACGAAAATCTGCATTACCCAGAACCAATAAGATTCACTTTCTCTAACGACAATAAGACCATAATAATGAAAGCTGAATTAAAACCAAATACCGAATATCAGATTAATGTGTATGGCAGCAGGATGAGGACTTATGACGGATATAGTGTTCAAAATTACCCTTTAAACTTTAAGACTGCTGACAAGTAAAAAACGAACGCACAAAAAAATGTTTCTGCAATGGTGAGATGACGTTCAGCATTGCATTGACAGAATCTCACTCACTGTCATCTTTTGTTGAATCAATTACTTTTTCTGATTTGAAGTATTGTGTTGTCCACGATTTGTGTACAAATGAAATTACAATCCGCTGACGGGAAGAGTACGGTGAGCGGCATATCCATCTACTCACACAATCTCATCTTCTGTTCAATCAATTGCTTCTCTCGATAGGAAGTGGTGAGAAGACTTGCTTTCGCATAGCTTGATTCTGCGCTAGCTTTGTCTCCAACCAGTGTATAAAAATCGCCAAAAGCGGCATGATACAAGTGATGTTTTTCCAATCCATTGATCTTTTTCAACTCTTCTATCCCCCGTTGAGCAGACTCTGCGTAACCTGTTACAATCGCTTTGTTGAGATCGACAATCGGACTGGGATTAATGGCTGACAGCAATTGATACAAACTTAAAATCCGCGGCCAGTCGGTTTGCTCAAAAGTGGTAGACAATGCGTGGCATGCAGCAATGGCAGCTTCGAGATGATAATCGCTCAACTCTTCTCCACTCGCAGCAGAAGTTAGATAGTCCTGTCCACGGGCAATGAGTTCACGATTCCACAGTTCTCTGTTTTGATACTTTAATAAAACAATACTGCCATCATCGCCCAGGCGGGCATCGAGGCGCGAAGCCTGAAAACACATCAGCGCCAGCAACGCTTTTACTTTTGGAAGATTCGTTCTTGAATGTTGTGTAAGCAGAATACAAAGACGGATCGCCTCAGCACAA
>JAYTMI010001008.1:0-11192 GCA_043728625.1 Saprospiraceae bacterium
GTGATATTTTTAATCGTGATAATATGTGTGTCACTCACTTCCATGACTTTATCTACCAATAAAAAAGGAACGCGATGCGGTATCTTTGACATGATCTTCACCGTATCCATGAATGGTTTTTGATTTGGGTCATAAACAGGTATGTCTGTTGGGTTAGTCATCGTAAGTTGCATGATTCTATATATTTTATATGATTGATTCAATGAATGAGATGCAAAGGTAAATCTAACCCATTCAAATTTTCATTAAAAATACGAAAAAATTACGACAGCCAAAAAAAAAATTCGCTAAATCTTTTAGGTTTAACGAATTTTTAATTTGTTGAGAATCATTATTTTATAAATAAAATCAAATATTAGCGGAAAATTGTTCGCTAAACTGAAAAAGGCATATCAAACTGTAATTTAGCGAGATTGGCATAAATGCCGTTCTCTTTTTCATAAAGTTCTTCATGCGTACCTTCTTCAACGATTTGACCACCGTCTAAAACATATATTTTATCTACTTCACGTATCGTTGCCAAACGATGCGCAATGATGATACTTGTCCGATTTTCCATCAATAAATTGAGGGCATCTTGCACCACTTTTTCAGATTCGGCATCGAGTGAAGACGTCGCTTCGTCGAGCAATAAGATACTCGGGTCTCGAAGAATAGCGCGGGCAATAGCAATACGTTGCCGTTGTCCTCCCGACAATTTAATGCCCCGTTCGCCTACGATTGTCTCCAAACCTTCTGGAAAGATGCGAATAAAGTCCCAACTATTCGATTTTTTAGCGGCTTCAATGACTTCTTCGTCCGTTGCATCGGGCTTGCCGTAAAGTATGTTTTCTTTAATCGTACCACCAAAAAGTAATACTTCTTGCGGAACAAGGGCGAGGTTTTGACGGTACTCCGTAATATCATAGTCTTTCATCGGTTTGCCGTCCACTAAAATAGAGCCATCTTGATTTTCATGGAAACGCAAAACCAATTGCATAATCGTAGATTTACCTGCTCCAGATGCACCAACAAGAGCCACTTTTTGTCCTGCTTTTATCGTTAAATTGACCCCCCTCAGTACCTCCACATCTTCACGCGTTGGATAGCGGAATTTGACATTTTGAAACTGAATATCGCCTTTTAATCGGTTTTTAGGAAGGATAGGTTGGTTTTTAACTTCAACTTCTGAAGGAGTATTAAGAATTTCGCGGACACGTTCTGTTGCCCCGATAGCCCCGACGAGTTCAGTATAAAAGTTGCCCAAGCCTGCAATTGAGCCACCGATAATAGCTGTATAAGTAAAAAACATGATCAGTTCACCTGCTGTAATTTCACCTGCTTGCAACATCGTCGCGCCTTGCCACAACACAAAAAATAAAGCTCCAAACAAGACAACGACAATGAAAGTCGCAAAAATGGCACGCCAAGCAGCAAATTTCATCGAAGTTTCAACCGATTTACGATTGGCTTTGCCAAAACGGGAGACTTCAAACCATTCGTTTGTAAAGGCTTTGACCGCGTTTATCGCCATCATGGTTTCGTTCAAAATGATGTTTGTATCTGCAATTTGGCTTTGCCGTTCTTTCGCCATTTTACGGATAAAACGACCAAAAATCATTGCACCAACGACGATTAATGGAAAAGTCGCCAACATAACAAGCGACAATCGCCAAGTTGTCAATGTCAAAATCAAAATGCCAGAAACGAGGACAAGCACTTGACGAACAAATTCAGCAAGCGTGATGCTGAACGTACTGTACAGTTTTTCAACATCGGAATTGATGCGACTGACCAATTCGCCAACTCGGGTTTTTTCAAAAAAAGGAATAGGTAATGAAGTCAATTTTTGATACAAAGCCTGTTTCACATCTGCAATACCATACTCACTCACTTTTGCAAACATGGTGATACGGAAATAAGAAACAAACCCTTGAATGATGAGTAAAATCGCCATTATGTAGCCAATTCTAGGCAAATCAAGGTAATATGCATAGGTTTTACCAAATATATCAGCCGTAAAGTCGTGTTTGCCTTGCGCAATGTCGACGATGCGACCAGACAAAAAAGGAAATATCATAAAAGTTGTTGTTGAAAGAAACAACAAGATCATACCGCCCCAAAACGACCATTTGTAAGGGCGAATGAAGCTATACATCTGAAGTGCTTCACGCATAGATTCGCGTGTGAGCTTAACTTTTGGGGCATCGTCATTATCGTCCCATCTTCTTCTTGCCATTATTAAGTTAGGTTTTTATTATTTTCAAAAATGCAAAGATAAACAGTGAACTACTGTTTTAGGGTAAGACGAATGAGATTTTAGAAAATTGGATAGAAGATGGTTATAAAAATGCTAAAAGAGACCCCTCAGTATAAAACACAAAAAGCTGCCCCAATTTCTTGAAACAGCCCTTTTGTTTTTATCTCGAAATCCTATTCTCGAATTTTAACCAATTTCTGAATATAACGTTTGCCATCAATGGTGATACTAAAAATATAAGTCCCTGTACTTGCACCTGCATCTTGCCATGTCAAAGTCGTTTTTTCAGCATTTGCAGTCCATTCCTGTTCGCTAAAAGTCTTAACTGGTTGACCTAACATATTGGTAATCAAAGCATTTGTTACTTTCGCAGAAGCGGGTTTTTCTATTGTAATAGACACCAATTCTTTGAATGGATTTGGATAAACAGTGATTTTTACACTGTCTTTTCGAGCATCAACTGTGCTTGTTCTAACGCCACCTGTTTCATCACGGCAAGTATCACAAGGCGTTTGCAAATTAGGTTCAAGGGCAATAAAGGCTGTATATTTCGATAAAATACGATGCGCTTTACTCTCTTGAATGATGCGACTGATGAGACTATTACTCGAAGGTGTTGCCTCCAAAACGCTAATTTTGTTTGCACCATGAATTTGTCTATTCGACGAGTCATTTTGTGCCGTCGCATTACCTTGTAGTATTAATTTGCCTGTAACAATCTGATTCAAGGCATTTGTTGTCGTAACCTCAATCGTTAAAGGCAAATTTCCTTTGTATTTACCCACTTGCATATAGGGTTGATTTATCAAATTCAAGGCATTCTCTTGTAGATTATACCGTTCATACGTCAAACCAACATTTGGTTTTATTGTCACGTCAACAGGCGAGTAGGGGACAAGCTGCTGAAAAATATCGGCAGCCCCTTTTTCAATATCTGAAATCGGCGCATTCCAATTCACTAAATTGACAAAATTGCCACGCGTATTTGATGTTAAAACATTGTACAACAACTCATTACCATAATAATAACGGCTTTGATACCACAAATAAGTTTGGAAATTGCGCATCGCAAAATCGAAAACATGGGTCACAGGTAAAGGTCTGTACTGCAATTCCAAATCATTGTAAAGACTCTGAACAGATTGAAGACTTGTAAAAGCATCATTTGAGGAAATGAGCATGATTTCACCGCCTCGTTGTGTCTTGATAAAATCATAACCTTCTGCCAAAATACTCGTCAAAACGCTCGAATTGCCTACGCCTACTGAGGGGTCTGTCATGGCTGAAAAAGCACGTTCAATATGGACACTATCGGCAACAACCCATTTGGTATTGACTTTTTTTGTCGTCAATCTATTGTAAAAAATATTGAAAGAATCTCGCGGCGATAAGTTTTCTCGCAGGTTTTTTTTGATGATATTGAGCACTTGTTGGCTTGAATATGAAGTATTTGTAGCATCATAATCTACTAGAAACAATACTTTTTTAGGTACAGAAGTTTCGTCATTCAATATTGCTTTGGGTGAAAACGCCAATTGATAATATCCTTCGTCGGTCGTTCCAGCTATGGGTGAATGTGAGAAGAAATAAGGCTTACTTCCTACAGATTTGTAGCTAATATTGGCAGCAGAAGCGTAAGTCAAACCCGTCAATGTCGCTCGCTTTGACGTACCAAAAGTTGGGTCATTTTCAGTCGTCCAAGTGAAGTTGGGTGCTAAATCAATGGTTGGCGTATTCCAGTCATTGGAGTCATAAACAATGAGATTGACATTCGGAATTTTGGCAGAATTGAGCAAAATACTGAGGGGTATCGGTGCTGTCAGTTGTGAAGACGACCATTTGGCGGGTACATAAAAATTGAGTTTTACACGCCGCGTTTGATTACCAATTATGGGAAATATGCGATATTCATAGTTTGATGTACCATTTTTATACAAAATCGAAGGGTCTTGCCGCCTTTTGACGATGCCTTCATAAACACTTGTAGCCGACCACCTGTCCCACAACAAGGCTTTCATAATGATGCTGTCCACCCAAAGCCATGAGTCATTAACGGCTGAACCTTGGGGTAACTGAAAATAATGTTGAACTTCTAAGGTGTCACGGACAGTATTGTAGGACGTTTGCTGCGCTGAATAAGTCAAATAAACCCCATATTCCATGTATAAACCACGAGGTCTCATGGAAATTGTCGCTTCTGTAATACTTGGAACAGCGCTTTGCCATGTTGTTTTTGGGTTAACGACACGTAATGAATTTTGTGATGATAAAAACTGTGGTAAAAGGAGAGACAGGACGGTACAAATAGCGAATAAGAAGGTTTTAAATTTTTTCATTTGAAGATGAATTTAAGGTAAGAAAAAATGGATTAAAATTTCAACAAAATTAATACGTTGAAATGATATATCCAATTTTATAAATTCATCATATTGTTAAATGATTGGGTAGGCACAAAAAAAAGCCTGCGAACAAAGTTCGCAGACCAATCAACATTTGTTAACCCCAAAAAAATTATACCATGAGTACAAAACTCTTTATGTCGAAATGACTATTTTTATTTTATTTATCAAAACGATGACTTGTTTCGTTTTTGATACGACAAAGATACATAATCCTACAATTGATGCAAATAAAAAGCATAAAAATTTTAAAATATTTTCAACCATTAACATTTTGTGGCGTGATTTTATTTGTTGAACGCCACCCAAAAAGGACGTTTTTTTTTGTTAGCCACAAAAAATGGTAAAAACCTTATGCCAATACGCGTTTTACGAGTTCGGCTGCTTCTTTAAGCTCGATGGCAGAAAAAACTTTTAAACCTGATTCATCAATCATTTTCTTAGCGATGTCTGCATTCGTACCTTGAAGGCGCACAATAATAGGCACTTTTATCACACCTATATTATTGTATGCATCAATGACACCTTGTGCAACGCGGTCGCAACGAACGATGCCACCAAAGATATTGACAAGGATAGCTTTCACATTTGGATCGCTCAAAATGATATTGAATGCTTTCTCAACACGTTCTGCATTTGCCGTACCACCTACGTCGAGGAAGTTGGCAGGCTCACCACCCGATAGTTGAATCATATCCATCGTTGCCATTGCCAAACCTGCGCCGTTGACCATACAGCCTACATTGCCGTCGAGTTTGACATAGTTCAATTCCGCTTCCATTGCTTCAACTTCTGTCGCATCTTCTTCCAGTTTGTCGCTTTGTGCTTCGAGGTCAGGATGACGGAAAAGCGCATTATCGTCAATTGATACCTTTGCATCTACGGCAAGGATGCCATCATCAGATGTTTTCAAACAAGGGTTGATTTCAAACAAACTTGCATCACTTCCGACATACGCCTTATATAATGACGAAACAAAAGCTGCCATTTCTTTGAAAGCCTTGCCGCTTAAACCCAAATTGAAGCAAATTTTGTTGATTTGGAAAGGACGCAAGCCCAAAAGTGGGTCAACCCATTCTTTATGAACGAGGTGTGGCGTTTCTTCTGCCACTTTTTCAATGTCCATGCCCCCCTCAGTAGAATAGATGATGACATCGCATTTTTTACCTCTATCCATCAAAACAGAGATGTAATATTCTTTTGGTTCGCTCGCACCCGCACCATATACGTCTTCACAAACCAAAACTTTACGAACGAGTTTACCCGTTGCAGAGGTTTGTGGCGTAATGAGCATCATGCCGAGGATGTCTTGCGCTTTTTCTTTCGCTTTTTCAGGAGTTGGAGCAAATTTAACACCACCACCTTTTCCGCGTCCACCTGCGTGAACTTGCGCTTTGACAACGCAGCCTTCGCTGTTGCGCTCTACCCGTAGGCGAGTAGCTGCTTCAAAGACTTCTTCGGGTGTGTGGCACAAAATGCCTTCTTGGATTTTTACGCCGTAGCTTTTCAGCAATTCCTTGCCTTGATATTCGTGTAAATTCATAATTTCAGTAGATTTTGCCGATACTTCGGTTGGTGATTTCTAAATGAAAGGTAAAGTATTGATAATCAATTTGTTAAAGTATTTTTTGTTTTGCATTATCAATACAGTATTAAATAATGTGTCAAAAGTAAAACGATGAATGATAATAGCCAAACTTTTACACCTTAATTATATAGAAAGCTATATATTTTCATAAAATGCCTTTTTTATTCATTTTGGCACAACTTCAAATCATAACGTATATGAAATTTAGGATATCTTAAGAGTCAATTGGCTTTTTTAGAATTGTTGCTTGTTTTAAAAACCACATCATATCTCAAAAATCTACCCCTCATGCTGAACTTTCGCGGACATGCAAGCGTCAATTTTTCGGCTGTTTGAAAAAAAATTGATGCTCAAAAAAAAAAAATCAAAAAAAAAAATGCTTTTTTTTGGGTGAAAATTCTTGTCAAAAACTAAAAATAGCTCCCCTCAGTAAATTCACTTTACAGGTTGATATTTCGATAAAAAAAAATCGTCGAAAAAATATGCGCTTTGTTCTGTAAATATCTGTTGTACGTCGAGCTACGAAATATTTCGTGCAACTTTTTATGAAGATATTGAGTCTATTAAGTGTCATTAATTCAGAAACGGTAAAGAGCCGTTTTTGAAAATAAAAAAGAAGGAGCCTACTTAAGCCATTCATATTCAATGTATTAGTTTTTCAGTTTGCTTTCAAATAGCATAAATTGATGAGTTCATCGATTATTTAAGCCGATTGAATACCTTAAATAATCGTTGACATGATAGAAAAGGCACTTCATCCAAAACATGCTAAACTTGGTCGAAGAGGGCTTTACAATCTGTAACAATTGCACGCAATTTTGTGTCATAAAAGCAAAGAATTCAAACCATAGAAAAACTCGAAAATGTCCTCTGAAAACTTAACATGAACTTAACCTAGGAAACATTTTTAGATCTTTTTTAAAAAATACCTTTGCAGCGTGAACCAAATAAAATTTTGAAATGTTTATAGTTCGTTGTACATTTGCACAATAATTGAGGTCTAAATGTTAAAATTTTGACCAAAACAAAATAAAATTTTGATTTTAGTAGTTAGTTTTAAAACTAAAATAATTCACTCGATTGTTTAACAATTTTAAATTTTTTAAAGATGAAAACCCGATTGTTTTTTATTCTGATTTTAGCGGTTTCGCTATTCACAAACACCATTAAAGCCGATAACGGCTCGTTCAGCTACGACCTTGGTGGTGGCACTAATGTAAAAATTTCTGCCATCGAAAATACCAAAGCTATTGTCGTTAGCTTTACAAACTTAACAAAAGAGGATATAACGATTGCTCTTGAAGGAGAGGACGGAACGCTTGTTACTGAAAAAGTAAAAGGCACACCCAATTTTTCTAAAAAGTACAACCTTATTAACCTCGACAAAGGTAGCTACAACGTTATTATAACGAAAAAAGCGACCAAAACCATTCAGCCTTTTGAGTTGACTAACAAAAGTGTTGTTTTGTTTGAAAGTGAGCGTAAAGAGAAATTTATGCCGAGCATCAATCAAAATGGCACGAAATTAGACGTTAACGTTCTGTTGGATAAATACTCCAACATTAAGGTTAATATCTACGACAACGAAGGTCACAAAGTCTATGACGACATCAACTATGTGGTTATGCTTTTGCACAAACGTTATGACTTGTCAAAATTGCCTAAGGGTGGTTATGTTGTAGAGGTGATTGCTGGCGACGATACTCAGTATTTCCCTATTGCACTCTAAAAAATTTTGATTAAAAATGTAATTTGATTTTAGATGAATGAAGTATGAGACCTGTCCCGATACATTGGGACAGGTTTTTTTTATCTTTTTCAATCCTTATGACAATTTTTTGACACCTTTGAGGAACAATTATGGTAGTAATATTGTCTATCAGATGCGATAGTAATACTTTCATTTAGGTAACATAAAAAAATCCACAGCACTGTGACTAACCAACCGACTTTATCAACGCTCCGACGTTTTTTCAGAATTTTACACACCGACCGAAAAGAAATAGGTTATATATATGTGTATGCCATTTTTGCGGGTCTCATTAATCTGTCTTTGCCACTTGGTATCCAAGCTATTCTCAATATCATTCAAGGCGGGGCTGTGTCGTCTTCGTGGTGGTTGTTGATTGTTGGTGTGACATTAGGGACTTTGTTCGCGGGTTTGCTCGTCGTGATGCAAATGACAGTCAGTGAAACTTTGCAAAGGCGTTTGTTTACGCGTGTGTCCTTCGATTTTGCCAAACGGCTACCCCATTTGCAGACCGAAGCTGTTCGTAACGAACATTTACCAGAAGTGGCAAACCGTTTTTTTGATACATTGACTTTGCAAAAAGGCTTGCCTAAACTACTCATAGACCTGTCCACGGCTTTGATGCAGATTATTTTTGGGCTTTTGTTGCTCTCATTTTATCACCCATTGTTTATCTTTTTTGGATTTTTATTATTGATTCTACTTGTTCTCATTTTTCGTATTACGGGACCAACAGGGCTTAAAACAAGCCTAAAAGAGTCGAAATACAAGTACCAGGTGGCTTATTGGCTTGAAGAAATTGCTCGAACACTTCAAACATTCAAATTAGCCGGTTCGTCAGACCTACCCCTCAGTAGAACAGATATATATGTGAGTAATTACCTTGATGCCAAGCGCAGTCATTTTCGTATTTTGCTCATTCAATATGGGAGTATCGTGGGTTTCAAAACACTTATTACCTTTGCTTTACTGTCATTGGGTGGGTGGTTAGTTATAAACAACCAAATCAATGTAGGTCAATTCGTTGCGGCAGAAATCATTATCATCATGATATTGGGTTCTTCTGAAAAGATGATTGTAACAATGGATACAGTTTATGATGTGCTAACGGCGATTGAAAAAATTGGCGCAGTCACCGATCTACCCATTGAAAACGAGGACGGCGTGAATTTCTCAGAAATGAATAATGGGCAAGGCATAAAATTAGACATTAAAGACCTCAGTTACCATTTTGGTGACCCTTCTAAACCTGTACTGAGGGGTATCAATCTGAGTATAGCATCTGGTGAAAGGCTGTGCATAGCGGGCTATAATGTCTCTGGAAAAACGACGTTGATTCAGATAATATCTTGTTTTTTATCCGATTTCAAGGGTGCTGTACTTTATAATGGTGTACCACGCAACAATTTTAACCAAACCTCACTCCGAAGTGCCATTGGTGATTATTCTGTTGAGGAAGATATTTTTAAAGGAACAATACATGATAATATTGCGCTCGGCTACACCCATATCCGTTTCGAGGACATTGTTAAAACCTGTGAAGCCGTAGGTCTCATGGGTTTCATTCGTTCTTTGCCGCAAGGTTTTGACACCTTTTTGCTGCCAGCAGGTAAGACACTTCCACGAAGCATCATTTCAAAAATAATTTTAGCCAGAGGTATTCTCAATAATCCACAACTCCTTGCTATTGAAGAACTTATGGCGAATTTAGAATATGCTGACCGTATTCGTATATCTGACTTATTGACCGATAAATCGCAGAAATGGACACTCATAGCTGTAACAGACGACCCTGTTTTAGCATCGCGTTGCGACCGCATCGTTTTGATGAAAGAAGGGCAAATAATCGAAGAAGGCAGTTTTGAACAAATCCAAAAATCTATACATTTCAATAAAATATTCAAAACATTTAATGAAATATGAATTATTCACCATTCGCGATTAAATTATTCACCATTCACTATTAAAAATCATGCTCAATATATCTGAAAATAATGTCCATATTGATAAATCAAAATATGGTGCTTTTGCAAAAACGCATCTCCTGAGAGCGCATGTCTTGTTCCGTCGTTGGATATTTGCGCTTTTGATTATCAATATCGTTTTATTGTTCATGCCATGGACGCAAAACATACGTGCAAAAGGCGTTGTCACAACGCTGTCGCCAGAGCATCGTCCGCAAACCATCAATACGGTTATTGCAGGTCAAATCGAAAAATGGTATGTCCGCGAGGGGCAATTGGTGAAAAAAGGGGATACTATCGTCAAAATTACAGAGACTAAAACAGATTATTTCGACCCTCAACTACTCCCACGCACACAAGCACAGGTAGATGCAAAATCAAGTTCAGTTTTGAGTTATAATTCAAAAGCCAATGCATTACAGCAGCAAATTGCCCAAACTTTACAAGAATTGCGTTTTAAAAAAGACCAATTGCAGAACAAAATAGAGCAAAATAAACTCAAAATTGAAGCAAATCGCAACAAAATGGTTGCAGCAGAAAAGGATTTTGAAAACGAAAAAATTCAAGCCATCCGTACAGAAGAGCTTTACAAACAAGGCTTAAAATCACTCACCGACCTCGAAAACAAACGTCTTAAAGTGCAACAAACTCAAGCCAAACAAGTCGAAGCGCAAAACGAATATGCTCAAACCGTTCAAGAATTGGACAATTTAGCGTTTCAACTGAGGGGGGCAGACAGCGAATATCGTGGTAAAATTGCAAAGACAGAAAGTGAGCGTTTCAGCACCATTTCTGATGGTTTGGAAGCTGAAGCCAACGTTAGTAAATTGAAAAATCAGTATTCTAACTACGAAGCGCGGTCAAAATTCTACTATATCCTTGCTCCACAAGACTGTTACATCACTCAAGCACGGACGGTGGGCATTGGTGAAACAGTGAAAGAAGGCGATGAAATAGTCAGTATTGTGCCCGAAAAAATGAATTTAGCTGTCGAAATTTTCATAGCACCCATTGATTTGCCTCTGGTAAAACTGGGTAAACCTGTCCGTTTTATTTTTGATGGTTGGCCCGCTTTTGTTTTTTCGGGTTGGCCCAACGCTTCATTGGGTACATACACTGGACGTATTGCCGCCATTGATAATGTGGCGAATGCAAAAGGCAAATACCGTTTACTTGTAGCCCCCGATGCCGATGAACCTGCCTGGCCCGAAGCCTTGCGCCCTGGCAGTGGTGCGCAGAGTTTTACCTTGCT
>JAYTMI010001009.1:0-3980 GCA_043728625.1 Saprospiraceae bacterium
AATTTCCCGACTACGTTAACCCCCCTCAGTATTTTGCGTTTATTTGTTTGAAAGTATGCAAGCAGGGCAGCCCGGACAACCCTCAATATGGCTTTCTACTACCTTTGCGCCCTTATAAATTTCCTGTGCATTGTCCAATATTTGACCTGCTATGTAGTTTGTTGTAGAAAGAAATAGCGGAATTTGGATGGTATTATTGGCAACTAATTTCCCTTGCGTCCAGATTTCACCCGCCGCATTTTCGATTTTTAAAGCTGTATTGAGAATGAGCCTTAAAAGCAGTGCCACTACAATAATCACAACGACACCGATAGCCAAAGAGCCGCCCCATACCGTCGTTATCGCTTCATTTGAATAGTCCATATTGTTTTATTTTTTAGAATCTAATTCATGTAACGCATCAGCAACCAGCGTCAAATGGTCTTTAATATCGCTTGAACCTTGTAAAATATTTCCTGCCACTTCATTGGTTGTTTGCAACCCCCAGATGCTGCTTGTATTTTGTTTGATTTCAACCACAAGCCCCAATGCTGCGCTCGCTAAGCGTAAAATTCTTTTGGCAGCCGCATTGACCAAAAGCAAAAGAGTAGCAGCAGCAACGATTAGGATAGTAGCCACTATCAACCAGAAGTACCAAGATTCATATAAAGCATTGTCATTCATCGTTCAATTCAATTAAGTAAAAAGACAGAATTATAGGATAACTAACTTATTGAATACCCATTTTTACCCCTCTCAGTATTTTACCCCCATTTATACTTTTGGCAACCGCTTCAAGCCTGTTCCTGGTTTAGGTGAATCAGAGAATTGCAGTTTTTCATAAAAATAATGGGTTATCTTTTCCCCGACAGTCACTTTCTTAACATGCCCCCAGCCCGAAGGCACTTTTTTGTCAGTCCACGTAGGCGTTTTGTTCAAAAAGGATTGGGAAATGCCCCTCAAGTTGCGAATCAAAAGGCCCGTTGTGCGCGAAATAGTAGAGGAAACAATCGTGCCTGGTGGTGTGGCATAAAATGGTGCAAATGCGTCAGGGAAGCCTGGCATTGTGCAACCGATACACGGTGCACCCACATTCATACAACCGCCCACATGATTTATGGCACCTCTTTGATTGATATTACATTGTACCACTGGACCCCAACAGCCTATTTCTACAAGGCATTCCTTGTCGCCATAATTTTCAGCAAACACGCCTTCTTCATAATATCCAGCCCGCGTGCAGCCTCGATGCACGGTTTCATTGAACAACCACGCAGGTCTGCCCAATTCATCAAATTCAGGTAAGGGTCCGATGCCGTGCAAGTACATCAAAACAGCGACAATTGTTTCTGTAATGTTATCCCCTTGTGGCGCACACCCAGGAATATTGACAACCGGTAGCCCCAAAGAACTTCGATAATCTTCACCCAAAAAATCCATCACCCCTGTTGCATTCGTTGGGTTGCCTGCGGCGGCAGGAACACCACCCCAAGTAGCACAAGTACCAACAGCAATAACAGCGGCTGCCCCTTTTGCCAATCGAGTCACCCATTCGGCAGAAGGAATGGGTTGTGGGTCGCCATTTTCATCATCTTCAACGCCTAACCCCGACCAATAACCCCCTGTACTAGCCGCAATCCTTTCATCCATTATTGAGCCTTCGCAAATCACGACATAAGGCGCATTCAGTTTGCCCTGTGCTGCGAGATGAAAGGGGCGCATGAATTTTTCGCCTGCCACCACTGCCAAAACAGGATGATGCAGGATAACCTTTGGCACACCCGGTATATTGCCACTCATCAAACTTTCGGCAGATGGCGAAGTTGCCCCAACGGTTGCAATAGAACAGCCGTCGCAACTGCCACCCGCCAACCAAAAAGCATGGACTTCTTTGATGGCATTTGGTAGTAAAGTATTTGAAACTTGATGACCCATTTTGTTAATTGTGAAGTAAAAATTGGGTAAAAAATAATTTTTACGAACAAATATAGCTTATAGTACTCATTGTACCAAAATATGTTTTGTTATTAATTAGAAAACATTTTCTAGTTTTTTTTTAAGCTATCTTAGTACCCCCTCAGTAAAAATTGCCAAAAAACCATAATTTTACATTCATGAGTGACATGTCAACCAAAGCCAAAATCGTTGAAGCTGCTGTAAGATTGTTTAATCAACACGGCATTCAGAATGTGCGTCTTCAACAAATTGCAGATGAAGTGGGAATAAGCGTTGGGAATCTTGCATATCATTTTCATGACAAGAAAAAAATTGTGAAGGCTATCGTTGCCGTTGTTGATACCGATTTTGCCAATGCTTCTATAAAATGGAAGAAGTTGCGACATCTTATAGATTTTGACAATCACCTATCCCGTCATTATCAATTTTTAAACACCTATTCTTTTTACTTTTTAGATGTGGTAGATATTAAAAGGTTTTATCCCGATATTTTTAGTGAACATAATGCCCAAGTGGAGCAATTTATCCATAATTTGACACAATGGTTAGAAAAGAGTGTAGAAAGAGAGCTTTTTTTACCACCTAAAAGGAAAGGGCAGTATGCAGATGTGAGCAAAATGATTTGGTTCATCGGTGCTTTTTGGATGAGTCAAAAAAGGATTTTAGATGAGGAAGAAGATTTTGAAATGGGTTTTAAGAAAATGATTTGGCAACAGATAGAACCTTTCTTTGCACCCAAAGGGAAAACAGAGTTTGAGATGATGATTGCTCCTGCATTGTACTTTTAAATTTGTTGGTCTAAAATAAAGGATTATATTTACGATTAAGAAAACTATTTCGTCCAGCATTTTTGTTCATTTTTTGAAAGACTATTGAGCATCTCGCCGACACACAATTTTAAAAAACATTAAATAAACGACTATGTGTTTAGCTATTCCTGGTAGAGTAATCCAAATTTTGAATGAAGGAAAAGAAGAAATGCGCATGGGCAAAGTCGCATTTTCAGGTATTCAGAAAACTGTAAACTTACATTTAGTCCCAGAGGCAGGTGTAGGCGATTATGTCTTAGTACATGTTGGCGTTGCCATGAGTATGGTAGATGAAGAAGAAGCCAATCGAACATTGAATTTTCTAAAACAGATGGGCGAATTAGACGAAATTACTATTGATGAAACTTTTTTTGAAAACTATAATTTAAAATGAAAATAGCAATTGTCGGTAAAGGCGGCGTTGGTAAAACAACCATCAGTGGCACTTTAAGTAGAATTTTTGCCCAACAGGGTAAAAAAGTATTGGCTATTGATGCCGACCCTAATCCAAACTTGTCCACAGTCTTGGGTTTAAATCCAGATGCACCGCAACCCAAACCCCTCAGTACAGACATTTTGGAACGGGTTGACGATGGAGAGGGGAAAACAAAAATAATTGTCAAATTTCCTTTGCAAGAAGTCTTAGACGAATATTCACAAAAAGCACCCGATAATGTCACGCTTTTGATGGTTGGAAAACCAGAAATTGCAAACAGTGGTTGTATGTGTGGCTCTCATGCCTGTGTGCGGGCGTTAATTCACTCCGCTTTGGAGGAATCAAGCGACCATATTACGATTGTAGATATGGAGGCTTCTTTGGAGCACATGAAAAGAGGCACTTCACAACACGTAGATGTCATGCTGGGCATAGTAGAGCCTTATTATCGCTCGCTCGAAGCTGTTGCCCGATTTGCCGACCTTGCCAAAGGACTCGATATAAAAAAATTCTGGATAGTTGCCAATAAGGTTAAAACTGAGGAAGATGAAAAAGCCATTCGCCAGTTTTGCACTAAAATGAATTTAGATTTGCATCTTATCATCCCTTTTGAAGATAAAGTGACGGAAGCCGATTTACATGGCAATTCATTTATTGACTATTCCAAAGAAAATGATGTTGTGAGCGCATTGACTCGGTTAGCCAATGAATTATCTTTAAATTGAGGTGGCGACTTATCATATCCATATCACAGGGCGGGTGCAGGGCGTGGGTTTTAGACCTTTTGTTTACCGCCTTGC
>JAYTMI010001010.1:0-2157 GCA_043728625.1 Saprospiraceae bacterium
AAAGTTCCCCGAACATGAGCGAACCGTTCTTTAAATAAAAAACGACAATTGTATTTCAATGAAATAGACATAGAAAAAAATCCTTTGAACACTAATGTATTCGAGTACCGAATATCCGAATAACTAATTCCTAATAACCAATCAACTAATCAACTAATTAAGAAAAAGTTGAATGCCCATAGCTTGCAATATGAGTATTAATAGACCGATAACGATGCGGTAATAACCAAACATTTTGAAGCCATTTTTGGTCAAAAAGCCTATGAAACTGCGAATCGCAATCAATGCGACGATGAAAGCAACGATATTACCAACCGCCAATACGCCCCAGTCGCCACTACTGAGGGGGGCTATTTCTCCGAGTTTTACACCTTTCCAAAATTCGTAACCGTCTTTGAGCGTCGCGGCTGCCATCGTCGGCACAGCGAGGAAAAAAGAAAATTCAGCAGCCCGTTGACGTGTCAATTTTTGAGTCAAGCCGCCTATGATGGTTGCTGCAGAACGGCTCAAACCAGGAAAGATCATAGCAAGGACTTGAAAACAACCAATGCTGAGTGCCTTTTTATAAGTCATTTCCTGACTTTGCACGGTTGGTTTATCTTCGTTTTTGATAAACCAATCGTCAACAAACAACAATATGATACCGCCTACGAGCAACATGACAGCAATGAAAGTTGGGCTCTCGAGCAATGCTTTGACGTGTTTGTAAAACAAAACGCCAAACACGGCGGCTGGTAAGAAACCAACAGCCAGTTTGATATAAAAATCAAAACTTTGCAAAAAACGCCGCCAATACAGTACAACGACCGATAAAATGGCTCCGAATTGGATAACAACTTCGAACATTTTTGTAAAATCGCTGCCTGAAATACCCATCAGAGACGATGTGATAACCATGTGACCTGTGGAACTGACTGGTAAAAACTCGGTTAAACCTTCCACAATGGCGATGATAATGGCTTGTAGATATGTCATTTTTAAAGTTGACTTTTTTAAACAAAAATAGACCTATAAGGTGTTATAGAGCCTTATAGGTCTGAAAATAAGATTTTTGATAGGCTTATTCAGCCGTTATATTTTTTTTGAAAATGGCATAAATCTGGACACCCAAGCCCAAAAGAATTAAAAAAGGTGCAACAACAGTCCGTGTTGGGCTATAAATAATGTTTTCGTCCCAAGTATTTGGGTCTGGCATAGCACCACCCGACATACAGATGAAACCGACTGCCATGATTGCTAAACCTATGAGCATCCATTTATACGTTTCACGTCCGAACACCAATTTATCGTTGCGCTGTCCAAATACTGAGGGGGTCGCTGCCTTCGAACGTGCTGCAGTCGCTTGTGGACGTGCGGGTGTGGCGGCTTTGGGTTGTATCTGTATCGGTTGTGGTTTTTGCTGTGGCTTATTAGGCTTTGCCATTTTTTTAATAATTTATGGATTGTAAAAAATTAATTTCTTCTTTTCAAATATTCTGCAAAGAAAACGAATTCATACTGAGGGGGGTGTTAATGAGGGTTAAAAATTTCAAATTAATACAATTCATCCAATCGCATTTTCAAATATTTATTGACGACATAAAATGTACTGATCCAACTGATAAGAACGCCGAGCAGAATTAAGCCTATAATATATCCCCAAAATACGTTGTTTTCGAGCAAAAGGTTGAGTTCTGGTGCTTCTTTTTGAACAAAAAACCAGATGATTGCCATAATGCCGATGGCAACAACGGCACTTAGAAAGCCATTTATCATGCCCCGTTGAATATAAGGACGGGTGATAAATCGCCAAGATGCGCCGACAAGCTCCATATTTTTGATGATGAAACGGTCGCTGTATAGGTTGAGTCGTATGGTGTTGTGAATCAAAGTAATGGCAACGATAATAAATAAACCCGTGATAATGAAGGCAATAAGAGCTATTTTTTGTACGGCTTTCGATACTTCATCAATCAAACCTTCGTCCATATAGACATCTGAAACAGCTAAATTCTCTTTCAAACGCAACGAGATGGCGGCGATACTATCGGCAGACATCCGGTCAGATTTAAGGTTGATAGAATAGGCATCAAAGAACGGGAGGGGCATATCGGCGTTGATGTAGTCATCGCCTAAACTTTTACGCATAGTTTCCGCTGCTTCAATTTTTGAGACAAA
>JAYTMI010001011.1:0-4839 GCA_043728625.1 Saprospiraceae bacterium
TATTTGACCATTGAACACGATTGTGAAATCCACGCAGTCACCGTCAATACAGGCGGTTTTACTAAAGCAGAATTGGTGGTTATGGAAGAAAAAGCCTACGCTTTGGGTGCAAAATCCTTTGCTGTTGTGGATGCGATTCAACAATATTATGATGAATGTATCAAATACCTCGTTTTTGGTAATGTACTGAGGGGGGGCGTTTATCCACTTTCAGTGTCTGCAGAACGGATGTTTCAAGCCTTGTCCATCATTCGTTACGCTAATAATATCGGTGCAAGGGCTGTGGCGCATGGTTCGACAGGTGCAGGCAATGACCAAGTACGGTTCGACCTCGTTTTCAATACATTAGGCAATAACTTAGAAATCATCACACCGATTCGTGATTTGCGCCTGTCTCGTCAAGCAGAAATAGAGTATTTGGCAAAACATGGCGTTGAATATTCATGGGAAAAGGCGCAATATTCCATCAATAAAGGTATTTGGGGTACTTCAGTCGGCGGTAAAGAGACTTTGACGAGCGACCAAGCCTTGCCCGATGCCGCTTATCCATCGCAATTGAAAAAAACAGACCCCTCAGTAATTTCCCTGAATTTTGATAAAGGCGAACTCGTTGGCATCAATGGCGAGACGTTTGAACACCCAACTGAGGCGATTCAAAAACTCGAAAGTTTGGCAACACCTTATGCGATTGGGCGTGATATTCATGTGGGTGATACCATCATTGGCATCAAAGGACGTGTCGGTTTTGAAGCCGCAGCCGCTATAATCATCGTAAAAGCACATCAATTACTTGAAAAACACACCTTAACGAAGTGGCAAATGTACTGGAAAGACCAATTAGCGACTTGGTACGGTATGTTCCTCCACGAAGCGCAATTCCTCGAACCTGTGATGCGTAATATCGAAACGTTCCTTTCTGATACGCAGGTGAATGTGACGGGTGAAGTCATTGTTAAATTGTTGCCTTATCGTTTTGAGCTACAAGGCATTAAATCCGCATTTGATTTGATGAACTCTGGTTTCGGCACTTATGGCGAAATGAATAATGCTTGGTCAGGTGAGGATGTGAAAGGATTTACTAAGATTTTGGGCAATCAAACTAAGATTTGGCAGCATGTGAATGAAAAGAAGGAAGAAGCGTAGAGACAAATATACCGAGGGGGTATAAAATTGGTTATTTTTACACTCTTTCTTTCCATAAATCTAATTCTTATGAAAATAACAAATCTCCGGCTTCACAGATTCAAGCGTTTTACGGATTTATCTATTAAAAATTTACCAACTGATACACGATTAGTCCTTTTGATTGGCTCAAATGGTAGTGGTAAAAGTTCGATTTTAGATGCCTTTAATTGTATTTCGCAAGTTGCACATCATGGGGTCAATGGTATTCAAAACCGAGCCTATTATAAAAAATACAGTGGTAGTGAATTTAAAATAGACGTAGATTTAGATAATGGAAAACAATTGCACTGTTCAGGGAATGGCATCAATGATAAGGAATTGGGTAAACAATTTTACGGAAGACCCAGTTTACGGATTGTCCCTCAAATTCAAAATAGGGCTGAAGTTGACCAAATAAAAAATGATTCTGACCGTGTTGATGCTTTTATTTTGCCTGATACCCGATTTAACAATGATGTGCATCAATATATTAGCGATATAAATGATGCCATTCGTGCGCCTATTTTTAAAGGTGAACAAGCAGATGTTCTACAAATATTTTATGACTTCATTCAACCGCTAAATGATGCGCTAAATCGCATTTTTGGCTTTGATAATCAAACAGTTATACGCATCAGCAAGTTTGAAGATGCAGGAATGAACCGCCCGCCAAAGTTGATTTTTTCAAAAGGTCATTCTGAAATTCCTTATGATTTATTAAGTCATGGCGAAAAGCAAGTGATTGTGCTATTGCTCAATTTTTTGGTGCGTAATAAATTGCATGGAGATAATTACATTTATTTTATTGATGAAATGGATGTGCATTTGAATACAAAATTACAAGAGAATTTATTAGCTGAAATTGTTGAGCATTGGATTCCTAAAAATGGACAACTTTGGACGGCTTCGCACTCTCTCGGTTTTATTGAATATGCACGCCAAAATGATAAATCTGTCATCATTGACTTAGATAATTTGGATTTTGACGACGAACAGACACTACAACCGATTGCTAAATTGGCGCATGATATTTATGAAATTGCTGTTCCAAAAGAGATATTACCACACCTCTTTGAAGGGCGAAAAGTCGTTTTCTGCGAAAATTTGAATGCAGGTTATTTTGAAGCCAGTTTAGCTTCTGAAAAAATTTTGTTTCTTGGGGTAAAAGATAGCCGTACTGTTTTCCAAAAAATCCAAACTTACCCAACTTTTATAGGATTAAGAGATAAAGATTTTTTGACAAACGAGGAGAAACGCCGTCTTGTATCAAAATTTCCCAATTATAAAATCTTGGACTATTATTGCTTTGAAAACTATATGTTTCATCCTGATAATATTGCTGAATTAAATTTGCCTAATTGGGATAAAGCTGAGTATCTCAATGATATTTTGAAACAGAAAAATGACAAACAAGTAGCCATTGCTTTAAAAATAATGACCGCACGACAACATTACGAAGAGCTAAAATTGCCCGAAATTTACAACGAAAGTAAAGGCGATAAAAAATCAGTAGAACAAGAGATTAGCCGAAAATTAGCATCGGATATATTCGACGATTTTTATCCGTATTTTGATATGAAAGAGCAATTTAAAAAATATTCGCTTGAAAAATTTGGCTATTTGAAAGATAAATTAGTTAAGACAAAATGGTTTAAAAATCAAATTTTGAATATTTTGAAGTAAAAATACTGAGGGGGGTAAAATGAAAGATTTATTTTCAAAACAAGCCGCTACTTATGCTCAATTTCACCCAACTTATCCACTTGAATTATTTGATTTTGTTTTACAAAACGTTGATAATAAAGGCATTGCATGGGATTGTGCAACAGGAAATGGTCAAGCTGCTAAGGTTTTAGCGCAACACTTCGAACAAGTGTTTGCAACCGATATGAGCCAAAAGCAAATTGACAATGCAGCACAAGCCGACAATATCATCTATTCGGTTGGTAAAGCCGAAGCAACTGATTTTGAAGACAATACTTTTGATTTAATCACCGTTGCACAAGCCATTCATTGGTTTAACTTTGATAAATTTTATGCAGAAGTACGGCGAGTTGCCAAACCAAATGCAACGATTGCGATTTGGGGATATGGTGTTATGCGTTTCCATGATGAAGAAGTGGATAAATTGATTCAGGATTTTTATCACAACGTTACAGGCAAATATTGGGATGCTGAAAGGCGGCATTTAGACGAAGGTTATCAAACGGTTCCGTTTCCTTTCGAGACCTTAAAAACACCTCATTTGTCCATGGTTTTTAAATGGCAACGAGATGAATTGGAAGGTTATTTGAATTCGTGGTCGAGTATTCAGCATTTCAAAAAAGCGAACGGTTACAATCTGATTCCGAATTTAATGCTTGATTTGGAAGCCTTTTGGGGCGAATTTGAGCGAAAACTGTTGTATTTCCCTGTTTTTATGAAAATTGGGAAAGTGGTGAAATGATACTGAGGGGGGTTATGCTGCTGCTCGATTTCTATCAAAAACAGGAAGTTCTTTAAATTCTTTAACCATTTCAGCGATTGTATGCCGATTTTCATTTGTGCCATTTTCAATGATATGAACAGCTGCTTTTCGAAATTCTTGTGCATTTTCAACCATTGTATTCAACATGGTTTGTACCGCAAATTTGCTGTCAATTAATGAAAGACTATCTATAAAAGGTTTCCATTCCGAATGAAAATGTGTATGGTTATAGACTTCTGACATAGCATTAAATTTAACCATTAAGGTTGCTAATTTATCTTTATTTACTTGATTCATAATGATTTAGGTTTTAAATTCTAATTTTTAGTTCGCGTTCAACGAATATGATTTCATCTAAAATATTGTCTCGCATAGCATAAAGCTTTTGCATCGAAACTTTTTGAAGAATTTCATCTTCATACATTACTGTTACATGAAGTTGTTGATAAAGTGAGGCATGTCTCACCCTTAATTCTCGTTCAGTCATAATGGTTTACCTTGAGTTTTGTTCGTAATTCGGCGTTTGTACCCACAAATATAATCACACTTTTTTGAAAAATCAATTCAATATCAAACATAGTTTTTTAAGCTATAAACGAAAAAAATGATAAATATTGGCATCATCGGGGGGGCAGGTTATACAGCAGGAGAGTTGTTACGCATCCTCATCAACCACCCCTCAGTAAACATTCGATTTGTTCATTCTAACTCAAATGCGGGCAATTTATTGAGTGCTGTCCACACCGATTTAATTGGTGAAACGTACTTAACTTTTACAGATGAAGCAGATTATTCAGCGATTGACGTTCTATTTTTATGCGTTGGACATGGCGATGCAAAGAAATTTATTGACGCAACTACATTGCCTAAATTATTGAAAATCATTGATTTATCTCAAGATTATCGCCATGGAGCAAATCCTAATGCCGATAGGGAGGGGTGGGTTTACGGCTTGCCAGAACTCAATAAATCGAAAATTGAAAAAGCACAATTCGTTGCCAATCCAGGCTGTTTTGCGACGACTATTCAATTAGCAATATTGCCTTTGGCAGCAAAAGGCTTGTTGAAAGACGATGTTCATGTTCATGCGATTACAGGTTCAACAGGTGCAGGACAAAAACCGACAGATACCTCTCATTTTAGCTGGCGCAATAATAATATCTCGATTTATGAAGCTTTTAAGCACCGTCATTTGAAAGAAATTACGG
>JAYTMI010001012.1:0-4037 GCA_043728625.1 Saprospiraceae bacterium
ATTTGCAGTACCCATATTTTCAGACGATTTCAATAGACGCAACTTAGAATCATATAATTTAATGTCATAATCAGCAGGCAAATTGGATAACAAAATTGAACAACTCGTACCAGCATCTGCCTTGAAAGAATACCAATCTCTGTCGCCAGCAACACCAATAAAGGCTTTTTCTGGTCGGTTTGTATTTATCGGTTGCGCTGTTGTCCAAGTATTGTTAGGTTCAAAATTATCAGAACAAACTGGAGGTAATACAACTTTTGTGTTGGTAGTAAAATTAAAAATGCTTGAAAATTCGCTTTCACCGCCTGTGCTACAAACCGTTTTTACTCGAACATTATAATTTGTCGTACTGTTTAAATTGATTAAAGTAAAGGTATTAACTGCAATATTATTGACCGCAATCCAATTTGAAGCGTCATTTGCTTTATATTCTAGGGCATATGAACGGGCATTTTCAAGACGACTCCAAGTGATTTTAGCACTTGATTCGTCAACATTTAACAATGAGATATTTGTAGGAATCGTGCAGACGAGGTGTGTGACAACTGCGCCACAAAGATTCGACTCAACAAAACTATAACGTGCACCACCTTGTACAAATAAAGCCCGCATCCGTGCTTTTTGACCATTTGAGAACATCGCCATACAAGCGTCGTTGGTATAATCCATAAAATTCATCGTCATTTCAACGATATTATTGCCGCAAGTTGAGTTATAGGCAGGAGAAACAGGGCAGCCATAATTAGCACCGTGATGCAAAGGGGTATCGCCCACATGGTCATCGCCACAACGGGTATCGCCCCAGATATGAAACAAATTGAGCCAATGACCGACTTCATGTGTCGTTGTGCGCCCTAAATGAAATGGTGCGCGGGTGTTCATTGTTCCAAAATAACGATAATCAATCACAACACCGTCTGTACTGAGGGGCGCTCCTGGAAAAGAGGAATAGCCCAATGAGCCACTGCCAAGGTTGCAGACCCAAATATTAAGGTAGCGCGTGGCATCCCAAGCAACGACACCGTCTTTGAGTGTGCGTTTCATGTCGTCGTTACTTGTCCAACTTGTTTTTGACGTGCGATAACGGTCAATACCGTTTGTTGCTCTGCCTGTAGGCGTAACCGTTGCAAGGCAAAAGTTGATTTCAACATCTGCCGCAAGGTTGAAAAAGGTACTTGGAATAGACGCTGCTTCCGCATTGAGTTTGCGAAAATCTTTGTTCAAAACATCTATTTGTGATTGTACCTGTGCATCACTAATATTTTCAGCTGCGGCATTATAGACGACATGAACGACAACGGGAATATTGATGACTGTACGCTCGGATATTGAGGCGTTGCGTTGAACGAATGCTTGCGTCTGACGCTCGACATCGTTCATCCGTTCTTGGATTTCAGGATTTGATTTGAGTAAATTTTCAAGAACTTCGGGAGCAGAGCAAGTTCTAATTTGAGCAGATAAAAGATGGATAGTGCCGCACACCAAAAGGAGTGCCACGAGTGTTTGACGTAATTTCATAGTTTGCTAAATGTGTTTGTCGTAAAAAATGTATGTTCGTTTGTGCTGTCTTTACTTATCTAAATTGTGCTGTCTTTAACTTTATTTTTTGTTGTTCATTGGTTTGAAAATAGCTATAAGCACGTGATTGTCAACGTTTAGTATATTTTGGAAATTTGCTAAACGTACATTTATCGTTTATAAAATGAATTTAAAAAAACGGACTCCACAACAAGTTGAGGAGCCCATCTCCACAAAAACTCATTTTTAACCATTATCTTTTTATTATTGGCTGATTGGTTACTAATTGATTGATTATTAGCTATTGGTTGGTTATTCATCCTGACCAATCAACCAATAACGAATAACCAATCAACCAAATCAGTTACTCACTTTCAAGAGCTTTTTCACTGCCCGTTCGCCATCTTTTTCAGCCACGACGAGGTAAAAGCCGCTTGGTAGTTCTGTCAAATCGAAAGAGACTGCAGGGGTCGTTTTAGTGATATTCTTGGCAATCTGCGTTTTTAAAACGCCATTACTATCAAAAATTTGAACATTGACTAAGCCATCATCTTGTACATCAAACATGATATTGACATCATGGATGACAGGGTTCGGATAGATGGCAAAACCTTTACTTTCCCCCACCCTTGTCTGCAAAGATGTTGGTGTTTTGAAGATAACCTCTTCAGAGTATTCACTATCGGAACAGTCGCCTTTGATGCGGCATGTATAGGTTTTCCCTGCAATAAGCCCATTGATAGTAAGTGAAAGATTAGATGTTTGAGAAACTATCCAGTTGCTCATACTGTCCATTTTATATTCACACGTATAAGTTTTCATACCTAATATTTCGTTCCAAATAATGTTTGTTGATGTTGATTTGATGTTTTTTATTATAGGTCTATCTAAATTACAAGTTAAAGGTTTCGGATCGAGACAACCATCAGAATCTAAAATTGACGCTCGAGTAGATGCAAAAATGGCTTGAATACGTGTTTTTTGGCCTTGTGTAAACATGTACATATAATCATCATAAACATAATCCATAAAATTCATATTCATATCTCGGCTTTGTTTGCCTGTACAGTTACTATACTGAGGGGTGGAAACAGCACCTGAATGTGGGCCTTTTTGTTGTGGCGTGTCAGACACGTAATCATCACCACAATCGAGGTCGCCCCATGTGTGCACTAAATTGAGCCAATGACCTAATTCATGTACGCACGTTCGACCTCTGTTAAATGGTGCAAGTACTGTCCCAGTCGTTCCAAAAGACCTATAATCAATCACTAAACCGTCCAATTCTTCAGGAGAACTTGGGAACGATGAATAACCCAAAATACCTGATCCGATATTACATACATAAATATTCAAATATTTTGAAGGATCCCAATTCGCGAAACCGCCTTTATCTGGGCGTTTTATGTCGTCATTTGCACCCCAAGATGATTTCTTCGTCGCATATCGTACAATACCTTTTGTCGGATTCGCTTGAGGGTCACGAGATGCTAATTGAAAACGGATTTGGCAATCAGCCGCAAGACTCGAAAACTCAGACGGAACTTTTGAAATATCTGTATTTTGTTTGTTAAAGTCTCGATTCAAGGCATCAATTTGAGATTGAACTTGTGCAACACTTATATTTTCAACGTCCGTGCGATAAACGATATGAACGATAACCGGAATCGTAATTTGTCCGCCGCGCGTTTCAATACGATTTTCAGTTGAAAATTGGGCAGTTTCACGTTGAATAGATTCCATTTTTTGACGCATTTCAGGATGTTCTTCTAGTTGTCTCATCAAATTTTCGTACGATTGACATCTCGTTTTCTCAGGGGGATGTTGCGCTTTAATTGAACCTACTATTAAGGGGGATAGAAATAGTAATAAAGTTGTTTGGTTAATAAATTTTCTCATGTACTAATAGTTTTGTGTGTTTACTATAAAAAATGTTTTGTGTTAAATGATTAATTCAAAAGTATATAGAGTCTTGTTGTTTGGCAAGAATATCTTCTCGTTTTCCTATAATTACCAAATAAAGGTTAGGTGTTTTTCATTTTTAAAAAATTAAATTTTAAAATTTTAAAATATGATGTTTTAACTTATAACTTAAACCCTTGTATTTCAAACTTATATTTTAATTATAAACATAAATGATAATTAGTCACGAAAAATGAACTAACCACATAGCGGTAGGAAAAAACAGCTTTTTCAGTGTTGAAAAGTTCTTTTATACCCTGATTAGGTCAAACATATTGGAAAGTTTTTTTTTATTTTTTAAATTTTCAGATTTGTGACAGCCATAAATGGCAAAAAAGGAACTTCAATTCATGCCCTGAAATCAGAGTCAAAGGGGTGTGAGCGAGGTTCTGAACATTGGCAACTGGGTGGTTGGCAAGGTTTTGAAGGCGTTGATTTAGAAGCGGTTATAGATTTAAAAGAACAAAAACCATTCAAACGTTTGGCTTTGAGTTGTGTTCAAGACCAAAATACTTGGATATTTTTTCCAACAGAAGTTCAGTTTTGGGTCTCTGATA
>JAYTMI010001013.1:0-7470 GCA_043728625.1 Saprospiraceae bacterium
GGAATCGTTCTGTTCCCCCTCGATACCTCAACAGTTCGCCCAGATACAACGCAAAGGAAAGATGTCATTCAACAATTTAAGTATATAGCCGCTGAAGTCGTTAGCAATTCGATTGCTCGGAATGATAATTATATAACCATCAATCGAGGCAGCAATATGGGCATCCAAAACGGAATGGCTGTCATCTGCCCTGACGGGATTGTCGGGATTGTGCGCAATGTCACACCACATTATGCGCAAGTTATGTCCATTCTGAACAAGCGTATCAGTATTTCAGCCATGGTAAAAAGGAATCGTTATTTTGGCTCGCTTGTTTGGGACGGCATCAACCCACGAATCATGACATTAGAAAACGTACCGAAACATGCTGATATGATACGAGGTGACACCATCGTAACCAGTGGGTTTTCAGATGCTTTTCCAGGTGCAATACGTATTGGTCGTGTGGTTGATTTTAAGGTAAAAAATGGTTTTTATGCAATTGATGTTGAATTATGGAACGATTTATCAAATATTAGTTACGTTTATGTCGTCGAAAATTTAATGCTATCAGAGTTAAGCCAGTTCAAAAAGTAAAATGAGTAACACCATAATATTGCGGAACATCGTCCGAGCCTTCTTTCTTCTGGCATTTCAAGTGCTGGTACTGTCGCAGATCAATCTGGGCGGAAAATCTTTCAGTTATATCTCCATATTTATATACCCGCTTTTTTTGATGTTTTTGCCACTGGTAACACCCGTCTGGTTAATGATGCTCATTGGCTTTGTTTATGGCTATATCATTGATGTTTTCCTCAATACGATAGGTATGCACACCGCAACATGTGTTTTTATGGCTTTCATCCGTTCAGGTTTAATTCGTTTTTTTGAACCCCAAGGTGGATATAAGGAGAGGTCAAGTCCCACACGACGTTCATTGGGCTTTATCTGGTTCTTGCGATATGCTTCTGTTTTTATGTTCATTCATATATTTTTCTTTTTTTCAGTTGAAGAATTTACCCCTTTCTATTGGCGAAAAATTGTATTTTACTCTATACCAAGCTATGCTATTTCAATGGTTTTAGTTATGATTTATAGCTTTTTATTAGACCCAACAGAGTAAAGTCTAAAATTTTATAATCAAAAATACCCCCCTCAGTATAAACGATGTTTTGAGATTTTGACGTTATATAGTTTAGGAAATTTTGAATCAAAGAACATGGCAGTTAAAGATAATAATCAAAAAAGACAGTTCATCATCATAGGTGTCTTCCTCTTCGCGGCAGTGGTGCTGTTGGGACGAGCCGCTCAGTTACAGCTGTTGTCTTCGACTTATCGTTTGCGTGCGGATGCTATTTCTATTGAAAAAAATGTTTTGTATCCTTCTCGCGGCGTGATTTATGACCGCAACGGCAATTTGATGGTTTACAATAATGCGATGTATGATTTGATGGCAACTTACAAGCAAGTTGACCCCACAATGGACACAACCAAATTTTGCCGTCTATTAGATATTGATAAGTCCGCTTTCAAGCTCAACCTTGATAAAAATTGGTCATCGGGCAAATACCACAAAAGCCTACCTTTTCCTTTCTTAACCATGATAACACCCGTGCAATATGCTCGGTTTCAAGAGTCACTCATCGAATTTCCTGGTTTCGAACGTCAAATTCGGAATGTTAGGGGCTATCCACAGCACAACGCAGGTCATGTCTTAGGTTACTTGAGTGAAGTCAATGAAAAAATATTGAAAGATTCGGCAGGTATTTATGAACCCGGCGACTACATCGGCACAACAGGTTTAGAGAAATTTTACGAACCCATACTGAGGGGTAAAAAAGGCGTAGAGTTTATCATGAAAGACAACCTCGGACGACGTGTGGGCGCTTGGAAAGAAGGTAAATTGGACTCTCAAGCCATACAAGGGAGGGATTTGATGGGTACAATTGACCTTAAATTGCAGGCAATGGGCGAAAAACTGATGGAGCATAAAATCGGCTCTATTGTCGCTATTGAACCCAAAACAGGTGAAATTCTTGCGATGGTCACGTCACCCACTTTTGACCCTAGGGATATGGTTATCTCAAAAAGGCGGGGCGACTTCATCTCTTCCATGTACCGCGATTCTCTCAATCCGCTTTTTGACCGAAGTGTCAGCGCTAAATATCCCCCAGGTTCTATTTATAAAACAATTATTGGTGCCATCGCCTTACAAATGGGGGTCTGGGACAAAAACAATGGTGTGGCTTGCAACGGTGGCTACTATTATGACGGTAAACGACTGACCAAATGCCATAATCATTCATACGCAGGTAATTTGTCTGAAGGCATTGAGCACTCCTGTAATGCCTATTTCTGTACGGTTTATCGCCAAATTGTTGACCGATTTGGTTTCCGAAATGCCCGCATCGGACTTGATTCCTTAAATGAATATTTATACCGTTTCGGTTTAGGACATCGTCTCGACATTGATTTCCCTGCTGAACGAGCTGGTTTTATACCAACGCCTAAATTTTATGATAAACTGTACCGACGTGATAAGGTTTGGTATTCTACAAACTTCGTCTCTAATGGTATCGGGCAAGGCGAAAATCAATTAACGACCATACAAATGGCGAATATAGCGGCAACCATCGCTAATCGTGGTTGGTTTATCACACCCCATTTGGTCCGTGGTTATAAAGATACCTCGGACCATAGAGGTTATCGTGCTCTTTTCGAACGATTCGTCACACGACATGAGACGGATATAGCTGCGGCTAATTTTGACCCTGTTGTTAGAGGCATGATACATGTTATCGAAAGTGGTACAGGCGATAACGCTCGGGTACCAGGCATCACAATTGCGGGTAAAACGGGAACTGTTCAAAACCCACATGGCGACGACTCATCTGTTTTTATCGGTTTTGCGCCAGCCGATGACCCTAAAATTGCCGTGGCTGTTTATGTCGAGAATGGCAACTGGGGTAATGATGTTGCAGCACCGATTACAGGGCTAATGATTGAACATTTTCTAAGAGGCGATATCGCTCCAAGCAGGCAATATCTGATTAATAAAGTCAATCACACCCGCCTTGCCTACTCTTATGGTAGAGGTTATTATGTAACAAAAGAATATTAAATTGCTGTATAGTTGGTATTGTTGTATTGCTATATTTTTAAATGGCTGTATGGGTTTCCTTCCATACAGCCATTTAAAAATATAGCAAGCACATAACTTACTTCACAAACTCCAAACTCCGCTTAATGAATGCCGTCAAATCTGCTCCTGTTAATAAGCCTTGACTGACACGAGCAAGGTCATATAAATAATGCGCAAAAGAACTTTGCCTGTCAGAGTCATTGATAGTCAATAACTTATCTGTCACAAGAGGGTGGTTTGTATTGACAACAATAGATTTTGAATCAGGCATGCCGCCAAAATCCATGGCTGAAAACTGACGCATTTCATTCATACGACGCGCAAATTCATTCCTTGTAATTTGAACAGGTGCATCCTCTGGCGTTAAGGCTTTTAAGACAACTGTTGTATGGAAATTATCTTCACCTACAAACGTATCAAAAATAGATTTCACCGTTGCTTGTTGCTCCTCATTCAGGACGGACTCCGTTTTATGGTCTTTCGGAACGATATTATCCGCCGTTTCAGAGTCCACTCGAACAAACGTGATTTTTTCACCTTTGTATTCCAAATGCTGCATAAAGTGGTTGTCAATAACGACATCCATTTCCAAAACATCATAACCACGTGCTTTTGCGGCTTGTATTTGCGCATCGTGTGCATCTAAATTATTTGAATAGATATACACAACACGGTCTTTATTATCTGTTTGCAAAGGTTTTACCTTTTCACGATATTCCTCAAGTGTAAAAAGCCCCCCCTCAGTATTTTTAAGTAAAACGAACTCACGTGCCTTTTCATCAAATTTGTCATCCGACAACATACCGTATTTTACAAAAACGCTGATGTCTTTCCATTTTAAATCATACTCTGCACGGTCTTTACGGAACAATTCGCTGAGCTTATCCGCTACCTTCTTAGTAATATACTGAGTAATTTTTTTCACCTCACGGTCACTTTGCAAGTAACTACGTGACACGTTCAAAGGAATATCTGGCGAGTCAATAACACCATGCAACAACGTTAAAAACTCTGGCAAAATCTGCTTCACATCATCTGTTACAAACACTTGATTGCTATACAGTTGCACCTTATTTTTTTGCGCTTCAAGGGCATTCGCAATTTTTGGAAAATAGAGAATACCTGTCAAATTGAAAGGATAATCAATATTCAAATGAATCCAAAAAAGTGGCGGTACACTGAGGGGGTATATTTCGTTATAAAAATCACGATAATTATCTTCTGTCAATTCAGAAGGCGATTTTTTCCAAATTGGCGACGTATTGTTGACAATGTTAGGCACATCTTTTTCTTTTTTTGCACCTTCTAGTTTTTCCTTTTTAGTTCCAAATTGGATTTCAATGGGCAAAAACTTACAATATTTCTCCAATAAACCTTCGATTTTGTAATCATCGAGGTAATCTTTTTCATCATCAGCCGTAATGTGCAAAATGACATCTGTTCCGCGCGTTGTTTTGTTGGCTTCTTCAATTGTGTACTGAGGGGTACCATCACACGTCCACCGAACACCTACGGAATCTTCTTTATACGATTTTGAGACGACCTCAACTTTCGCAGCCACCATAAAAGCAGAGTAAAAACCGAGACCAAAATGCCCGATGATATTGCCTTCTTGATATTTTTCTAAAAACTCTGCGGCACTCGAAAAAGCCACTTCCGAAAGGTAGCGTTGCGCTTCATCAGCCGTCAGACCAATACCTTTGTCTCTAATCGTCAGCGTTTTACCTTTTTTATCAATAATGATTTCAATACGTGTATCGCCGATTTCACCTGCAACGTCACCACGTTTGGCGAGCGTCTGCAATTTTGTCGTAGCATCAACCGCATTGGAAACTAATTCACGAAGAAAAATTTCTTGGTCGCTGTATAGGAATTTTTTAATAATGGGAAAGATATTCTCTGTTTGGACTGAAATATTGCCTGTTATCATACTGAATTTAGTTTGTTATAGATTGAAAATACAATTTTTTTATGCTTGGAATTTTTTCTGACTGTGTTTATACACTGCTCTCTTTCAAATGCAATGCCATGCCTTTTTGAACTGACAAAATGACAGGGCATAAAAAAAGTCGCCCTAATAGGACGACTCTTATTTATCAAAAAGATAATAATATTTTTACAGTGCCGCTGCTGCCATAAACGTTTTACGTTCAAGCTTTGGAACAACACCTTTCAATGATTCAAAACGATAACCTTTGGCACTAAAATGCTCCAATACACGCGGCAAAGCATATTCCATACGCTCAAAAGCCTTCAAACTATCGTGAAAAACAACGATTGAACCGCGTTTCGCACTCAAAATGACGTTTTCAAAAACCGCTTCTTTTGACAAGTCGGTGTCAAAATCACCACTCAAAACATCCCACATAACGATACGGTAATGTCTTGTCAAAAACTGCGTTTGGCTCGGGGTCAAACGACCATAAGGCGGACGGAAAAGCCCTGAATTGACCAAGTGAGCACAATGACGGACATTGTGGAAAAACGGAATATTATCCGTATTCCAACCACTCAAATGGTTGAAGGTGTGATTGCCAACTTGATGCCCTTCTGCCAGCACTTGTTGAAATACTGAGGGGTGCTTCCGCACATTGTCACCGACGCAAAAAAAGGTCGCTTTGGCGTTATACTTTGCTAATTGTTCTAATACCCAAGGCGTAACCTCTGGAATCGGACCATCATCGAAAGTAAGATAGAGGACTTTTTCCTCCGTTTTTATGTTCCATGTAAAATTGGGGAACAGGCTTTCAAGAAATCGTGGCGTTTTGATAAGATACATAATTTGTTGATTTATAGGCTTTTACGAGAAGATAATTTGTTGAAAATTTATTGTTATTGTACGTTCGTTATTTTTAAAATTCTATGATTCGTTTAGTTGTCAAACAAAATAAAATGCTTAGTGTTTCTTGAAAACTAAGGTATTTTATGATTTTATTCGTTAGCCGCGATAAATAAGGATGTGATTGAGTCTGTGGAGGATGCTTTTCCGTTTCGATTATATTAAATCAACGTTTCGTTGTTGAGTCGTGCTGCTTTGTTTTTGCTTTTTTCAAAAATAAATTTGCAACTAATACGCCATTTTCCAGAATAAATTTTCTCAAGCAAGAAAAAAGTAAAATTTAGGATGGTAAAATTGCCTTACAAGACTATTTTAACTAAAATTCAACTTACCTTGACAAATATTATTCTGAAAGAAAACCAATAAAACACCTCTGTCTTTTCCTAAAAGAGACAAGCTAACCGAGGTCAAAAGCTAGATGGAATTGGCTTTAAAACATTGTTAATCAATTATTTAGAAATTCATCTTCCTTCGTTTACAATTCATCATTTCATTGACGTACATTTGCGCCGCAATTAAAAACCATGTAAAATAATAACACATACTTCTATTATGACTTAACCATGGTATTATTAGGTACATTTTTTTTTAGAAATTAAATATAAAATATGAGTATCCGAGTTCGATTCGCACCCAGTCCAACAGGGGCATTACATATTGGTGGCATTCGCACCGCTTTGTTCAACTATCTTTTAGCTAAAAAACACGGTGGCACATTCATACTGCGCATCGAAGATACCGACCAAACGCGCTATGTCGAAGGTGCAGAACAATACATTATTGATGCTTTAAAGTGGTGCGGCATCTCACCTACTGAGGGGATCGGTTTTGGCGATGGACAATATGCGCCTTACCGTCAATCTGACCGTTTCAAGCAAGGTGTTTATCAAAAATATGCGAATGAATTGATTGATAAAGGTTTAGCTTATTATGCTTTCGATACGCCGCAACAATTGGAAGCCATGCGGAATATATTGCAAGCCGAAGGTGCAAAAAACCAATCGTATAGCCATGCCACACGTATGCGTGATGATTTGGGTTTGCAAAACTCTATGCGCCTTTCGGCAGATGAGGTACAAAGCCGTATAACTGCTGGCGAACCGTATGTTATTCGTTTAAAAATAACTGAAAATCAAGTCATTACGCTAACAGATATTATTCGTGGCGAAGTTAATTTTAATACAAATGAACTCGACGACAAGGTGCTTTTGAAAGCTGATGGTATGCCGACTTATCACTTAGCCAATATCGTTGATGATTACGAAATGAAAATTTCGCACGTCATACGTGGTGAGGAGTGGTTGCCTTCGGCGGGACATCATGTTTTGATTTATCGCGCTTTTGGTTGGGAATCTGTCATGCCACAATTCGCTCATTTGCCCTTAATTTTAAAGCCTGACGGCAAAGGCAAATTGTCAAAACGAGACGGTGCAAAATTCGGTTTCCCAGTTTTCCCTTTAGAATGGAACGATGCAGACCCGACAAAATCATTCGATGGCTTCCGCAGCTT
>JAYTMI010001014.1:0-1923 GCA_043728625.1 Saprospiraceae bacterium
TCCAATTCACGGCGTTCAGGTGTCCAACTAAGGGTCAAAGAATAGACTTTTTGATTGAAGTAAATCTCTCCAAACAGCGTCGGAATGACAGCTAAAACTAAGATAAGAATCAACCAAGGATTAAAAAACAATAAACCTGCGCCTAAAAATAGTATCGTAATGATGTCCTGCGCTTGTTCAAATACTTGCGTCATCAATACGGTTCTACCTGTCGTTTGACGACGTGCACGTTCGAGTTTATCATAAAATTGAGGGTCTTCAAATTGATAGAGGTCAAGCGTTGCGGCATGACGTATGATTTCCATAGATGATTGATTGGAAAACAAATCGCCAAGCAAAATTTCCGTCAACGAAATGCCCCGTCCGATGATTTCAGAGAAGGCAACCACGCCAAATTCTAAGGCAATCAATGTCATTAACCAAGACCCATCAGTAACAAATGCCTGAAAGGACATATCTGTAATGGTGTGATTTTGAGACAGTTTGACCACTTCATCAACAATGTTTTTAGCGATAAAAAGTGTAATCAACGGTAATGATGAGCGTACGAGACGCAACAATAAATTGGTCAGCATCAACCACTGATTGGTGCGCCAAATCAAGCGAAATAGGGCAGGAATATGTTTTAATGCCGCGAATTGGTCTTTGAAACTACTTTGTTTATTTTGAGCCATAGGAGCGTTAGGTCTTAATTCAGGAATTTTTTTCACGTAAATATGAGGGTTTGATTGCAGTTAAAGCATTTTATTTTGAACACGTAAGGAAAGTCTTATCGTTATTGTTCACTCAAAGTCTTCTTTTTTCGAGAATAGCCCCCCTCAGTATATCACCATTAGTATTAAAATGAAGAGGCTTTTTTATTTTAAAAACCATCAATCACTTTGCTTATGAAATTTAATTTTAAATTTGCTTTATTTTGCAAAACAATCATAGTATTTAAACTTCTTTTCAAAATAATTATCGAACTATACATTCTTCATATTAAATCAAAAAAAAATGTCAAAATTTAAACTGACCAGACGGGAATTCGTAAAAAACACTACTTTACTGACGGGGGGCTTGATGGCAGCACCGTTATTAGGCAGCCAACGCTTTTTTGGAGCTGGTAGCGATGAAATAAAAATCGCCCTCATCGGCTGCGGGGGACGTGGTACGGGAGCTATCGTTCAAGCATTGAGTGTCAAGGAAAATACAAAATTGGTTGCCGTAGCCGATGCTTTCCGCGACCGCGTTGATTCCTGCCTAAAAACCATTATGAAAAAAGACCAAAATGTCAGTAGCCGCATTAATGTGCCTGAAAGTAACATTTTTGTCGGTTTTGAAGGCTACAAACAAGCAATGGCATTGGCAGATGTGGTCATATTGACAACACCTCCGGGATTCCGCCCTATTCATTTTGAAGAAGCGGTTAAGCAAGGCAAGCAAATTTTTATGGAAAAACCTGTTGCAACTGACCCTGCGGGTATCAAACGAGTACTTGATGCAGCAGAAATTGCCAAATCTAAAAAGTTGAATGTCGTTGTCGGTTTGCAGCGTCACTATCAGTCACTCTATCGTGAAATGATGAGTCGGGTGCATGATGGTAAAATTGGCGACATTGTTTCGGCACAAGCCTATTGGAACAACGACGGCGTTTGGGTGCATCCACGCAAAGAAGGTCAAACAGAAATGGAATATCAAATGCGTAATTGGTACTATTTCAATTGGTTATGTGGTGACCACATCACCGAACAGCATATTCACAATATTGATGTCGTCAATTGGGCAAAAAAAGGGTATCCTGTCTCAGCACAAGGCATGGGCGGACGTGAAGTCAGAAAAGGAAAGGACTTCGGAGAAATTTTTGACCACCATTTTGTAGAATTCACTTATGCCGATGGCTCTATTTTGAACAGTCAATGCCGCCACCAAAAAGGCACTTCG
>JAYTMI010001015.1:0-2763 GCA_043728625.1 Saprospiraceae bacterium
ATAAGTAAACAACATGTTAAAGCGCAAAATTACACATTCCCTGAAAGAAATGAATTGTTATTGAAATTCATTACACAAAAAATTCAATTTGAAATTTAGAAAATTTAATTTTGTTTTCTATACCAATCATATAATGAACAAGGTTATATTTTTTATATTTTCGGTGTCACATATTTTTTAATCATTGACACAATACTAAAGCGGATTACTGGCTTTATTGTGTTCTAGTCTTAGCGAATCTTCAATTTATTACTAAAATTTACACACATGAAAGTTGAATCTTTTTTCTCTTCTGACACAATTGTATTGGAAAGTAAATTAATTGACTTTTTTAAAAACAGCTTTCGTCCCACTCTTGGGTTCGTTTTCTGTTCGCCTATTCAAGATTTCAAAGAAATTGGCTGCATTTTCGACCGTTTTAATGTGGATTTACTCGGCTGCACGACAGCAGGAGAGATTATGAACGATACCTTACATGAGTCGTCTATTTCTGTCATGCTTATGGATATGAAACGAGAAAACTACCGCCCTGTTTTTGTAAAAAATACTGAGGGGGTCATTGAAACAGGTCAAGCAATCCGAAATTTTGCAGATTCAGCTTTTCAGAACCCTGCCATTATCACTTGTTCTGGTGGTGTCTTGAATGATGGTGAACAAATTGTTGCAGGACTAACGAATTTCTCAAATCGTGAAATCCCTATATTTGGAGGTTTAGCAGGGGATGATTTGCTTATACAAAACACTTTTGTATTTAACCAAAAAGAAGCCACCAATAACGGTATGGTTGCTTTTGTCTTTAATACCGATAAGGTTGATATACAAGGACTTGCCACCAGCGGTTGGAAGCCATTGGGTACTTATCATACCGTCACAAAGGCAGAAGGCAACGTCATTCACACCATTAACGATATCCCAGCTCTCGATTTTTTCATTCGCTTTTTTGGGGAATACGAAAATGCCAATGTAACAGACAAACCCATGAGCACCATTTCAGCCCAATATCCTTTCCAAATAAAGCGGTCTGACGACTATTCGGTTTTACGCTCACCGATTTTGGGCGATGAAGAGTTGCGCACGTTGACCCTAGTGGGTAGTATCAAAGAGGGCGATCAATTCCGTTTTTCAATTTCTCCAGGACTTGAAGTCATTGAAAGCACAGTCGCTGAATTTGTTGAATTTTCACAAGAAATACCAGATGCAGATGCCTTACTTTTGTTTTCATGCAAAGGCAGACATGCTGCTTTGGGTCCTTTTATTGAAGACGAAATAAAAGGCGTTTACGATAATTGGCAAAAACCAATGATTGGTTTTTTGAGTTATGGTGAAATTGGCAATGTCAAAAATGGGGTTTGTGAATTTCAAAATGAAACGTGTAGTTTAGTCATTATCAAAGAAAAATAAACATGCTTATTGGATTCATTTACAATATGAAAATTTCGAAATAAACCAAACATCCTTTCTGATAGGTCGGTAGTTAAAATGAGTAATAATCATTGCTTTAATTTATTGTTCACTTCATAACGCTATGGTTACGAGTAGCAAGCATTTTTTTTAACTTTGTTGATATAACCTACAAAAAACGCTCAAACATCAAACAAAGTAAACTAAATAAATTATGGAAGAGTATTTTAAGGTAATTTATGAGCAATTATCTTCTTCAGCATTATCTGATGAAGCTAAGGAAAGCATGCTTCTTCCACTGAGGAAAGTTGAGAAAGACTATGCACGAATGGATTTTTTACATCGTCGAATCTTAAAAGATAAATCTATTACTATTAACATACTAAAAGAAACTGTCGTGGAACTTCAAACACAAAAAGACTATGCAACTCAAGCAAATGAGCAACTGATACAACAAAAAATATTACTTGAGGAGCAGTCAGAGAAATTATCAAAAAACTTGCATGCTTTGCAACTGTCATACAGCGAACTCGAGCTTTTTGCTTATATCGCTTCTCATGACTTAAAAAGCCCATTGCGCAACATTGGCAGCTATGCTCAGCTGCTCAAACGCCGTTATCAAGGTAAACTTGATAAAGATGCCGATGAATTTATTGATTTCATCGTCAACAATGCCCAAATGATGAACAGTATCATCAGCGATCTGCTTGTTTATAGCCGTGTTGACCGTGATAAAGATTTGGTAAAAGTAAATTTTAATCGTCTTATAGAATTGGTAAGACACAATATCCGCGATGTTATTATCGAAAACCAAGCCGATATTGCATGTAGCGAGTTACCAACACTGTGGGTACATCGGTCAAGTATGGTTCAGTTATTTCAAAATCTCATTGAAAATGCCATTAAATATCGTTCTGAAAATGCGCCAAAAATAAGTATTGACGCCCAATTAAGGGAAATTGACGGTTTTTGGCAAATTTCAGTAAAGGATAATGGCGTGGGTTTAGATGAGCTATACCATGAGAAAGCGTTTTTACCATTCCAACGTATCAATAATCGAGAACGCCCTGGTTCTGGTATGGGTTTGGCGATATGTCGGAAAGTTGTGCGCCTTCATGGTGGAGACATTTGGTATCATAAAAATCGAACAAGCCAAGACGATTGTGGTACTTCTTTTCATTTTACGATTCCTCAACAAAAGGATATTGTTAATAACAACGGCTAGTATTTCGTTGAACTCTTTTCTTTTTGTCATGAAAATTAAATTAAGTAGCTCAACTCAAATAAACAGGAAAATACTGAGGGGGGTAAATGATTGATTTTCAACAAATAGCAACGTTGCGAAGGTTCGAACCTTCGCAA
>JAYTMI010001016.1:0-2338 GCA_043728625.1 Saprospiraceae bacterium
AGATATTTAATCAATCAAATAATTGGCGTTTGCGCTGCCTTATGGAACTTTTCTCTATCTTTAAAAGACTGATAATCAATTACAACAAGTCTAATGATATCTTGAAGCGCAAACCCGCTGTCGTCGAATTTTTCTGTTAAACAATTATCAGAAAATTGTTTTAATAAAGAAGAAGGAATTTGGTCAAGGAATTCACGAAATTCAGAAGATGTTACGTTATTGTCCCTAAGTTTACCGTCTCCAGCAAATGCAAGAATTTGAAGTAGCGATTTAGTGTCAAATGTGCCTTTGTTTTTTGACCAGATATCTGAAATGGTATTCATTTTTATGCGATTTTATTTTTATTTTAATGTATTTACATATCGTTTGATGTGTATTTTCCTTGTTTCAATTTTAAAAACACAAATATAGGAAAATACACATAGAAAACATCGTGCTTTTGAAAATTGAGAAATTGGAAGAAAAGGATTAAATTTGCAAACAAATCGTTCTACAAAAAACAATCATTATTAAACATAACTATTTGAAAACAGGATGATAAAAGAAGCATACAAGTATGTTGAAATAAAAAAAGATGAACGATTCGTCTTTCAAAGCGAGGGACCACAGGGATTGATTATTAAAATTGTTCAGTTCACTTTTGAAGGCAATGATGTATGGAATTTGGGTTTTGGAGATTTCAAAAAAGGCAATATTGATGATAGTATAATGACAAATAATCATGATGCCATGCGTGTCATTCGCACTGTTGCAAATATTGCATACGCGTTTTTAAGAAGGCATCCAGAAACGACTATTAGAATACGCCCTATTGATGAAAAACGCAAAAAGTTATATAATCTCGTTTTTCAAAGGCATTTCAAGGAAATTGAACCTATTTTTGATGTTTGGGGGTGGATAAATCAGCAAGAAGAAACCTATTCATCTGAGAAATATTATGAACTTTTTGAATTGAAATTTAAATAATTTAAATCATGGCAGCAAATACAGAAGAATTAAGTACAAATCCAATTTCTTACGGAAGTTTCACGTATGAAGAAATATTGGCAATGCCTGAATTATCACATTTTCATGAAGCCATCCGCTTTCTGCAAAAAACGCCTGAACGTGAAGTGTTTCCGCGTAAATTTGAGTTGTCTATGCAAGACATTGCCACATATAATGTCAATTTACTTTTTAAAGAAAACCCTAAAATATCTTTAAATGAGGTTGTTTCTGTCGTTATGAATAAATTGCCAAAGGATTTAAAGCCACAAATGCTGTTAAATCTTGTACAAATAACGATTGAAAAATGGGAGGAATTAACGAATGAAGTAATTGATAAAGAACAGAGTGAATTGGAACATGCATGAATTGTGAATGTCCAAAATTACCCTTGCACATAAGCCACAACTTTTTCCTCAAAATACTCTTCTTCAAAAAACTTTGAGATATTCGTAATCTCAACGTATTGTCCTTTTCCCAAAGCCTTAACTTCTTCTCTGATATTGCCGCCTTTCAAGGCTAAAATACCGTTTGGCAAAGCATTGATATGCTTGTTTTTAATCAAACGCCGTGACCAACGGAACAGTTGGTCGAGCGAAGTAACGGCGCGTGTGACGACAAAATCGAATTGAACACCTTTAATGTCTTCTACTCTAATGTGTTGAGCTTCAACGTTTTTTAAGCCCAGTGCTGTTGCAACTTCTTGCACGACACGTATTTTTTTAGCCGTACTGTCCACCAAAAGGAAAGATACTGAGGGGTATAAAATTGCCAATGGAATGCCAGGGAAACCGCCGCCTGTTCCTAAATCAAGGATGCGTGAACCCTCTTTAAAGCCCGTTGTTTTAGCAATCGCTAAGGAATGAAGAACGTGGTGCAAGTTCAAGTTTTCAATGTCTTTGCGTGAAACGACGTTGATCTTTTCGTTCCATTCAGTGTACAGGGGTAGGAGGGCAGCGAACTGATTTTGCTGTTCGGGTGTCAGTTTTGGGAAATATTTTAGGATTTCGGTCATACGAGTTGATATTACGACTGTTTTTTACTGTAAAACAAATACTTTTGCAAAATTATTCAAAAAACACCGTTTGAGCATCTATTTATTTAAAAATACTGAGGGGGTGTTATTCAACTGTGAAAAATGGAATCGAAAAGACAAAAGCAAGTCGCTGAAATGATACGACGTAATTTCAGCTACGTGATGCAAGAAGAAGGACCTAATATTTATGGTCACGGTGTGATGGTGACGGTGTCGCATATCCGTATGTCGCCCGACTTAAATTTAGCGCGTATATATTTGAGTGTGTTTGGAACGGAAAATAAGCAAGAACCAATTTTGATGTTAAAAGAGGAACTT
>JAYTMI010001017.1:0-2012 GCA_043728625.1 Saprospiraceae bacterium
ATGCGCCCATATATTGACAATCAACGTTTTGAGCAAGTCAAGATGCTGTTGGTTGTTCAAGAAAAAGAGGCCGTTTGGTGGCGCAATGCGTGTGTTTTGTATTTTCAAACCTATTCAAAAATGCCTATTCCAACAGGTTTAGAACAGCCTGATAAAACTTTGGAATATTATAAAGGTTTGAAGTTTCCTTATGCGCCGGGGAATTAATTTTATTTAAAAAAGCCCGCAAAGCTGTTGGCGTATCGGTATTAATAAAATCAACATCCATTTTTGCCAATGCGTCCCAAACGGCTTTCGAGTCAGGTGTTGCCCAAAAGCGCACCTTTTTCTTTTTAGCATGAATCGCATCAACCGTTGCTTTCATCTTATCAAAAGTTTCTTGATTGATGTCTTTCTGTCCAAATTTGGTATAACTACCAAAACTTTGACTTACCATACCAATGCGTTTCCACTCTTCGGGTGTATAATTTTCAGAAGGTCGCCCATCGAATTGAATAAAATTGGGATAAGACGACCATTTATCAGGAAGCGGACGATTGCCACTAATAACAAATTGAATCGGACAATTCGCTTTGATAAAAGCGAGATATTTGGAAATATGCTTGACAATGGCATCTAAAGTTGAATCCGCTTGCGATTTTACATCAATCAATAAAATCATTTGATAGGCTTTCTTTTTACGTATAGCTTTAGCCAAAGGCTTTAAATACAATTTATCAAGCTCTTTGGACGGATTGATATCTTTAGCTTCATGTGCCACATAAAGGTTGTTATTCACCCAATAGACATCGGCTTCGATTGAACCCATTTTTGCTTCAAAAGCGGTTTTCAAAGGTCGTTTTTGTTCATAATCATTGTGAGAATGACCGTTTATCGTGTTTTGCGCCCCGAGATTTACGAAGGCAAACAACCCGATTAAGACAGTGACAGCACATCTCATTTGTTCATTATTTTTGGTAAAATTATCTTCGTTTAGAAATCTAAAAGTAATAGCCCTTATGAAAGTTTCAAACTTTAGTAAGGGTTATTACTTTCTGCTACTTCACTCTGCCTGAATAACTTACAAATGAAATCTGTTTACTATCTGGCGACCACGAGGGCGTATTGATAGTACCTTGTCCACCATAAAGAAAAGCGATTGTCTTTGGAAATCCACCATTGACAGGCATCAATTTAAGGCTGACTGTTTTACCTCCGGGATGTTCAGTCGGGTCAATATCATCAAGGAAAGAGATATAAGCAATCCATTTTCCATCGGGCGAAATATGAGGAAACCAATTATTATATTGGTCGAATGTCAATTGTTCTTGACCTGAACCATCCGTTTTCATGCGCCAAAGCTGCATCGTACCCGTCATGCTGCCGTTAAAGTAAATCCATTTGCCATCGGGAGAACCTTCGGGTCCGTCCACATGACCAAATTTATTGAAAGTCAATTGGGTTTCAGCACCATTGTCAATATTGGCTTTATAGACTTGATAAAGCGAATTTTTGGTCGTGTCTCGACGTGCGACATAATACACTTCCTTATTATTAGCAGCCCAACCATGCAAATAAGAAGGCGTTTTTTCGGTTACAAGTTTAGGTTCGCCGCCTTTCAGAGGCAACACATAAACAGTAGAACCGCCGCCAAACATGCCTTGCCGACTGCTACTGATGCCGAGCATTTTGCCATCGAATGAGATAACGTGGTCGTTATTATTGCGCTCAATGCTGCCAGTATTCAGCTTCGTCGGCACTTCGCTGCCATCAATAGGTATTGTCCAAATCGAACCTTTGCTATTGAACAACAACTTTTTCCCATCTGGCATCCAATTAGGTGCTTCAAAACGGGCAGGGCTTTCATAAACGACGGTGCGATTGCCCGTAAAAACATCCAATATTTCTAAACGGCTGCCAACCGAATCTGCGCCATTAAAGTTGAAAGTAGCGGCTAACGGCTTGTCTATCCGCACATTCCAAATACGTGCTTCTTCGACAACATCGGCATTGTGCGAACCGACGAATATGCC